>CAZOOO010000007.1:0-34679 GCA_964581435.1 uncultured Hyphomicrobiales bacterium
TGACGGCGTGTCCTGGGACGACCATCGCGACGAGGTCGCCGACCTCATGATCGCGACCGTCGACCGCTACGCGCCGGGCTTTGCCGCCAGCGTGATCGGCCGGCAGGTCCTGTCGCCGCTCGACCTCGAACGCGAATTCGGACTGCTGGGCGGCGACATCTTCCACGGCGCGCTGACGCTGAACCAGTTGTTCTCGGCCCGGCCGATGCTGGGCTACGCCGACTACCGGGGACCGCTGAAGGGTCTCTATCATTGCGGCGCCGGCGCACACCCCGGCGGCGGCGTCACCGGCGCGCCCGGCCACAACGCCGCGCGCGCCATCCTGCGGGATCACCGGGCGCTGTTCGCCCGCCGCTGACGATCGACAGAGCATGAGCGGCCGCTGAACGGCGCCCATCCGCGTGCGGGCCGCGCTGTGCCGCGTCGGAGGACAGGGCTGTGGAAATCTTGTGCGAAACCCATAACCGGGCCTGGGGAAATCCTGTGGATATCTTTGTGGAAAAGCAGCAGGAAACCAATTTCTTCCGTTTCTTTCCCGCCGCCGGAGCCCCGCTTCTGATGGAATCAGAAGCGGGGCGCTCAGATTTCAATCTGACGCGTTTTCTTCACGCGAACAGGTGATCCACTTCGCGCGAAAACGCCATGGCTCGGCTTCCCGGCAATCGCTGCGCCTGTCGCCGCATCCTCGCCGCCCTTCCCGCCCCTGCATTTTTCATCGTCTAAGTTTCGGATTTGCACTAAAGCAATGCTCTGGCGAAAGCAGGCAGGTTCTGGGGGTTGAGGTGCTGCAATTTCTTGGCCGGATCTTTCTGGCGATCATTGTCCCGATATATCTGGGTTATGTCGGCGCGTCCTTGAATACTTTCGACATCTACCTGCTTCTGGCGACCTCATGGTCGTTCTGGGCCTATGCTCAACCGGGGCCCCAGCAGCTTTGGCAATCGGGCGGCTGGGCCGGCGTTCTGAAAGGCTGGCTTCTCATGGCCATCGCCGTCCTGCTGGTAGCCGGACCGGCCTATGGCGTCGGCTATCTCATCGCCAGACTTTTAAGCTGAGGTCCGGTCCTGCGGGATCCTCCTTTTCCTGGATAAATTCCGGACTGCCGATGATAAATGCCATTTCTCCGGCGACAAGCCGCGCCGCCTTCGCCGTCGGGACGGAGCAGTTCGCGCGGCGGGCCGTCGATCTCCTGAGCGAGAGTCTGGAGGACGGCGAGGCGGCGGTTACCGCATTCGAACACCGCGACGGCTGCTGGAGCGTCGCGATCCACTTCGCCGAGCCACCGGATGAAGAGCGAATCCGCGCCCTGGTCGCTCTCGCCGGCGGCGATGAGGTCGCCCGGACCGTCGTCTTCGATAGCGTCGCCGCCAGGGACTGGGTCGAGGCCAGCCTTGAAGGGCTGGCGCCGGTCCCCGCCGGCCGCTTCATCGTCCACGGCCGGCACGACCGCGCGCGCGTCCCGCTGAACAAGCTGAACATCGAAATCGAGGCCGCGCTGGCATTCGGCACCGGCCACCACGGCACCACCCGCGGCTGCCTGCTGCTGCTCGATTCCGTGCTGCGCGCCAGGATGCCGCGGCGGGTCCTCGATCTCGGCGCGGGGACCGGCGTCCTGGCCATCGCCGCGGCCAAGTCGTTGCGACGAAAGGTGCTGGCCAGCGACATCGATCCGCGTTCGGCGATCGTGGCGCGGGAGAACGCCGCGCTGAACGGCGTCGGCAATCTTGTCTGGTCGATCTGCGCGACCGGCTTTTCCGCGCCGCTCTTTCGCGCGCGTGCGCCGTTCGATCTGGTGATGGCGAATATCCTCGCCAACCCGCTGCGGCAGATGGCCCCGGCCATGGCGCGTCATCTCGCCCCTGAAGCCATGGTGATCCTCTCGGGGCTGCTGCCACAGCAAACCCGCGGCGTCATCGCGGCCTACCGCGCACAGGGATTGGTGTTGATCCGGCTGATCCGAATCGACGGATGGTGCAGCCTGTTGATGCAGAATAGAGGATAACGTTGGTCCCGCTGGCCGACGTGACGCCTCGTTGCGCAGCCCGGCCCTCGATCCCGGAGCATTATCGCTTCTGATTCAATCGGAAGCGATACCCCGGATAGTTGTTTGACGCGTTTCCTTCACGCGAACCCGGTATCCACTTCGCTCGAAAACGCTATATAATGCCGAAGCAATGTTCGAGGCCCATTTCCAGACATTCGAGGACCCTGAAGACGGCGTCGCGCTGACCGCCCGCCTCGCCGCGTTTCGCGAGGAGCTGGCGCGGCGGCAATTGACCGGCTTCGTCATCCCGCGCGCCGACCGGCAGCAGAACGAGTATGTCCCGCCTTCCGAGGAGCGGCTGGCATGGCTCACCGGCTTCACCGGATCGGCCGGCTTGGCCGTCGTGCTCGCGACGAACGCTGCGGTGTTTGTCGACGGCCGCTACACCTTGCAGGCGGCGCAACAGGTGGATATCCGGGCCTGGAGCATCGCTTCTCTGGTGGATCCGCCGCCGGAAAGCTGGCTGGCGGAGCATCTTAACGCGGGCGACCGCCTCGGCTACGACCCATGGCTGCACACCTCGGCGGCGGCCGAGCGTCTTGCAAAGGCTTGCACGAAAGCGGGCGCCGAGCTCGTTCCGGTGGCGAGCAACCCGGTCGACAGCATCTGGACCGGCCGACCGCCGCCGCCGCTCGGTCCGGTCACGATCCACGGCGCGACGTTCGCCGGCGAAACCGAGGCCGACAAGCTCGCGCGCATCCGCGCCGAGATCACAAAGCTCGGCGTCGATGCGCTGGTGCTGTCGGATTCCCACGCGGTGGCGTGGACCTTCAATATTCGCGGTGCCGACGTCTCGCATACGCCGCTGCCTTTGTCCTATGCTTTGGTGCCGAAAGACGGCCGCCCCACGATCTTCATCGACCGCCGCAAGCTTTCCGACAGCATCCGCGATCATCTCGGACGCAACGCCGAGGTGCGCGAGCCTGACGAATTGACCGGCGCGCTGGCGCGGACAGCCCAGTCCGGCGCGGCGATCGCGCTCGACAAAGCCACCGCCGCCGACGCGTTGAGCCGCCTGATCATCTCCGCCGGCGGCAAGCCGGTGGGCGGCAACGATCCGGTCGCGCTGTTGAAGGCGGTGAAGAACCCGACCGAGATCGAAGGCGCCCGCGCCGCGCATCGGCGCGACGCCGTGGCGCTGGCGCGGTTTCTCGCCTGGATCGACCGCGAGGGGCCGAAGGGCACGCTGACCGAAATCGACGCGGTCGAGGCGCTGGAGACCTTCCGCCGCGAGACCGGCGCGCTGAAGGACGTCTCCTTTCCCACCATCGCCGGCACCGGGCCGAATGGCGCCATCGTCCACTATCGCGTCACCCGCAAGAGCAATCGCCGCATCGCGCCCGGCGATCTTCTGCTGATCGATTCCGGCGGGCAATACCAGGACGGCACCACCGACGTCACCCGCACCGTCGCGATCGGCCGCCCCACCGACGAAATGCGCGACCGCTTCACCCGCGTGCTGCGCGGCCACATCGCCATCGCCCGCGCGGTGTTTCCCGACGGCACCACCGGCGCGCAGCTCGACACGCTGGCGCGGCAGTTTCTCTGGCGTTCCGGCGTCGACTTCGAGCACGGCACCGGCCACGGCGTCGGCAGCTATCTCTCGGTGCATGAAGGACCCGCGCGGATTTCGAAACTCGGCGCCTCGCCGCTCAAGCGCGGCATGATCCTGTCCAACGAACCGGGCTATTACAAACGCGACGCGTTCGGCATCCGGATCGAAAACCTGGTGCTGGTCACGGAAGTCGGGATTCCCGGCACCGAGAAGCCCATGAACGGCTTCGAGACCCTGACGCTGGCCCCGATCGACCGCCGCCTGATCGACCGCGGCCTCGACGCCGACGAAACGCGCTGGCTCAACGACTACCATGCCCGCGTCCGCCGCGAGGTGCGCCCGCATCTCGACGAGGCCACGAAAGCCTGGCTCGACGCCGCGACCGAGCCGCTGCCGTAACGCGCACGGCTTGCCTGGTTCGCGTCACGAAAACTCGCGTGGCGCCTGCGCCATTCGCGCAAGAAACGATCCGCGCCGATCTCCTTCGATGTTTTTTGCGCACGCCCATGTCCGAAAGCCGCTTCTCACTTTTCGAGGACGTGCATCATCACCCCTCTCAGCCGGATCGTCCTTCACCGGGTACTGCTGCGGTAGCAACAGGTTAACCCTGGAGCGACGTTTCGCTTGGGTCGTATTGAACCTTTAGGGAGCGCCGTGAGACACACTAGCGACGGGGACTGTAGTGAGTAACCAGTGCCATGAGCGCCGCCGCAACCGATCAGGCCAGACAGGCCATCCTCGCTTTTTCGCTCGCCCAGATTGTTACCCAGCATCACAAGTTTTCCCTTGAAATGGCTACCATTCGAGGGATGAGGCGCAAGCTTGCCATGAAGAGCTTGGCGCAGGTGCAAAAGGCGGCAGCGATTCACCCTGTAAATAAACGTCTTGGCTCGCGAGCCGAACTGAGAATCAAAAGAGAACTGATATCCCCCAAAAGATACGGGCGTCGCGGTAATTTTCGGATGACGCCCCTTCGGCTGGATCGTGAAAACCCATTTGAACCATTGGGTTTGGCGCCTTCCCTGAAAATCAAAGGGGAAGCATCATGATGGAAATCACGATTGCCGCGCTGATGCTTGTCAGTGCCGCCGTATTCCTTGCTCACGCATATGATGCCCTCCAAAAGTATTGATTAGGAGCGTTGGCCTTCCCCTGAAAACTGGTCCTTCCTGACTTAGGCTGTTCGCCTCCCGACCATATCGCGATACCCGAGGACGCTTGGCCTCCTCACGTCGGCTCCTGCGCACCCATTTCAGCCCAGGGAATTTGCCTGTCTCCACATGAAGTCATGACGGCGAACACGGGAGGAATCCGCGAGACCAAGCCTAGCTCTCGAAGAGATCTGAACCAAAAATAATTTGCCAGCATTCGGCGAACCGGTGGTTCCTGATATTCGACGCCACGGAAAACATAGAAGATACGATCGCTCGCCATGCTTGCTCTCCGAACGAGTTCCGCCTCGTGTCCAAATGGAGAAACTCTTGCGATTCGCAAATGGCAGGTTTCAGTTCTTGCTTCGATAACCGGCATATCCTCGATGCTCTCGTCGGTCATGCGAACATCGAACTTCTGGCCTTTCAAAAACTTGACGACAGCCTCGCGGGTCTCGTCCGGATTCTCCGGCTGGAGCACGATCTTCCAGGTCATTGTTGGTATCAGTACCAACACGATCGACCACCTAAGGACGGATGACAGAATCATGCCGAATGCCCGCAAGGCTGATCGATACAACCAACCCCAACATAACCATGCTTAACAATACTTCAGCCGGCGGGCTATGCAGCATCAGATAGAATGAGCCGTTGATACCCATGAGGCTGACTCGAAGTACATTGACGGCAAAAACGGAGAAGCATGCCAGCAGGCACCAGAAGATATCCTGAGTACGCCGCTTGTGCCGCGCGAATTGGCTGACGGTGACCCAGCAAAGCAGCGCCAGTGACACATTGGCGAGAGAGGAGCATGCAGGAAAGATAGCAAGGGAACCTGAATGATCGGCAAATTCGACGAGGTTTCCGGTGCGTTCCGTGCCGAGCACCCACCTCACGAAGATAGCGTCGATCTCCAATATATACTTGGCGAATAAATTGAAGACGAGCCGACTCCAAAACATCGGCACAGTGACAGCCAGAAGGACAATAGCCCCCCGACGAAGCGAATCGGCCGGTTGCCTAAAGATCAAGATATACAAGCTCAAGATCGTCACCGCCAGCCAACTCAGGGCGCCGATCGGCAGGGCTATCAAGGGCAACAGAGCCGCCGACAAAACCAGATCGCTTTTTTGGGCCTCCCCCGCACGCTCGGTCAGAACCAACGACACGCCGACGAAGCATGCAACCCACACGATGATGCTGACGTTAAAATTACCGACGGCTGCATCGAACCACCCATGAGAATCAATTGATTTTACTATTCGTGCTATCAGTCCGTTGGCGCACGCAATAATATACAAGCTTGCAAACAGTTCGCTACGATCGACGCTTCTCGCTTTGATTTTATTTCTGGCATTTCGCAACATCGGACAACTAACCGTTTGGAGATAAGCAACAGTCCGTCCAAGCCAGGTGATGGTTCCATGCGCTCATCGTGAGCCTTGGCGCACGCCCGGGGATTCTGGATTATAGCGAGGTGGCGCCCCTTCAACGAACACTACCTTAAACGACACCATGATTTAAGTCTTTAATTATTTTAAAGATATTCAATAAGATGTCATTATGATGCCTGCCCGGAAAAAGCCGAAAATCATAAATATTAATCTCGACTTAATGGATTCTCGCCGCTCGCCAGAGCGAAGGATTCACGATAAACCAGTTAAAATTCGATATTTTGATTTGGACGGCTGGCTGTTTTTCAAGTATTTTTTTAGAATGGGTGTCCGTCAGTCCTGACCTGAGCGCGACCACGAACCGGTCATAGGTAAAAATCGCATGCTACAAGCCACGCAGCCGTCAGCGGACGGAACGGCACATCGAGATATCGAGGTCGTGCAGCCGCCGAGCGAAACCAACTTTGCGGACACCTTCAACTTCGTCAAAGGTCTCGTCCAGCGCCAGTATGTGCTGGTTATACTTGCTACGGCCGTATCGCTGGTGCTGGGCGCGCTCTACCTGGTGGTTACTCCGCCGACCTATACGGCACACGCTCGACTGCTGCTGGGAAATCCAAACGTACCGTTCGTCCAGCAGCTATCGCTTGGAGCAGAGCGTTCTGTCGATCGCACTCTCATAGATACAGAACTTCAGATTATTAGATCGCGAAATATTATCGCTTCAGCCATACAACAATCCAAGCTGGCAGATAATGTCGAACTGAAGCGATCGGGACCGTCCCTTTTTAAGCGGATCCGGCTATGGCTCGGCGCAGCATCGAGTGACAACACGGAAGACCCATTCACGGAAGACCCATTGGAGGGCATGATTGAAGCCTTCCAGAAATCCCTCTCCGCAACGCGCATCGATGCCAGCAACGTCATCGATATCGCTTTTAGCTGGAGCAGCGCGGCAAAAGCGGCTGAAATTGCAAACGCAATCGCGCACGCTTACATCGCCGATCAACTCAACGCCAGATTCGAATCAAACAAGACCGCAACGCTCTGGCTTCAACAACGACTGCGTGCGTTGGGAGAGCAGGCGGAAAGCGCGGAACGCGCGGTCAATGCTTATAAGTCACAGAACAACATTGTAACCTCCACAGAAGGCAAGCCGATCGACGAACAACGGATCGAGGAGCTGAACAGCCGGCTGGCCGCTGCCCGAGCCCAGACGACAGATGCCACTGTGCGTCTGAATCGGTACGAAAGCGCGCTGAAGCACAACCCTGAAACCATAGATTCCATCGGGAAAATGGATGCTGCCGGATCAGACCTCCTCGGCAATCCGATCATTACCGGGCTTCGCCAGCAGTATCTCGATGCGCAGCGACGCGAGAATGAATATGCTATCAGATTCGGAAGCGATCATCAGGCTGTCATAAATTTGCGGAACCGTATGCGAGATTTCCGCAAGTCCATTCTGGAAGAAGTGCGTCGCCTCGCGGAAACCGCCAGAAACGATCAAGCAGCCGCGAAACAGCGCCAGCAAGAAGTCGAAAAGCAACTGGAGGAAGCGGTAGCTCTTTCGCGATCGACTAATGCCGCCGGGGTAACCCTGCGGGAGTTACAGACCAAAGCAAAGGAATATCGCAATCTCTATGATGCATTCTTGCAGCGCTACATGGGATCGACTCAGCAGCAGTCCTTCCCGGTCTCCGAAGCGCGCCTGATCTATGCCGCGTCACCTCCACCCAAAAAGAGCAAACCGAAAACGATCGTCATCTTCGCGCTGAGCCTTTTTGGGGGAATTGCCGTTGGCTCGGGTTTGGCATTCCTGAGGGATTTGATGGATCGTGTCTTCCGGACACCAACCCAATTGGAAGATAATCTAGGTCTGCCGTGCTTTGCAGTGGTTCCGCAGCTACCTCCCGCTCAATCACTGGATTATCAGCCGTCCACCGCCTTACGATCCGACCATGAACAAGGTTACAGGACTTTGTCCAAGACCTCATCGCCGCACTGGGCGGTCGCGAACATGCCTTTGTCGAGGTTTGCGGAGTCCATAAGGTCCATCAAGCTGGGAATCGATCTGAGCCGCAGCCACTCCTCCAATAGAGTCATTGGAATAACCTCCACACAGCCCGGCGAGGGCAAATCCACGATTGCTGCTTGTTTGGCTCAACTCATCGGTCAAAGCGGGCAAAGTGTGATCCTCGTCGATTGCGACCTCAGAAACCCGTCTCTGTCGAAGGCGCTGGCGCCCTATGCGACAATCGGCGTTATAGATGTCCTTTCTGGAACGCAACCGATCGAGCGCGCCGTATGGACGGATGCCGAAACGAATTTGGCTTTTATACCGACGGTGAAAGATCGCACCTTGCTACACAGCAGCGAGATGCTGAGCGCCGACCCGATGCACCTCCTGGTCGAGAAGTTGTGCTCGATCTATGATTACGTCATCATCGACCTCCCGCCGCTGGCCCCCATCATCGACGCCCGAGCAAGTTCGGCAGTCGTCGACTGCTTCATCTATGTCGTGGAGTGGGGCCAAACCAAGATCGACGTTGTGAAACATGCGCTCCGTACCGCGCCAAACGTTTATGAGAACGTCATCGGGACCGTCTTAAACAAGACCGACATCAAAGAAATGGCCAGCTATAACGGTTCGCGGAGCGACTATTACAGCGAGAGCCATTACGCACATTACGGAGTGAGCGACAGTCCATCGCACAGCTCGCTTTGAAATTGTTGCAGATACGCCACAGTTTTTGAGTTTCGCGCGCCGCGGCGCGATTCCCTCTGTTTTGAATCTCCAAAAATGCGATCTTCCGGGCGAATCTTACATTGGGGCGCCTTGAGCCTGACGATGCGAAATTTTGCGCTGACTTCGGTTCTTTTGGCGCTCCTGGTTAGCGGATGTTCAACCGTCCCCGCCAGCGGCCCGCAAGGTATTGACGTCAAAAAACAGTCGGAAGGAGGCGTTCCGGTTAGCATGCCGTACGCCTCGGTGGACGTTACCCCCTCAGTCATAGCGACTTTGGGAGAGTACACTCCGCGACTGTCGAACGCTTTCGCTAACAGGGCCCCGCCAAAGGCATTCCGCTTTGGTGTCGGCGATATAGTCAGCGTGACGATCTTCGAGGCTGCGGCCGGCGGACTTTTTACCTCCGAGACGGGAGTTCGCGCGGGTAATTTCGTTATCATTCCCAATCAAGCTGTCGATCAGAACGGAAACATAACAGTGCCATATGCCGGCGCCGTTCCCGCGAAAGGACGTACGCCCCCAGAAATCGGAGCCGCCATCGTCGATCGCCTGAAGGGCCGAGCTCTAGAGCCTCAAGTTATCGTCACCTTGGCACAACAGAATACGTCCCTGGTTAGCGTGTTGGGTGATGTTCGTGCGGCGGGACGATTTCCAGCCAACCCCTCCGGCGAACGTATCCTGGATTATGTCGCGAGGGCCGGTGGTCCGATGAATCAAGGATATGACCTTTGGGTGTCATTGGAGCGCAACAATCATCGAGCGAGCGCCCCATTCGGGGCGTTGCTTTACGAACCTAGCAACAATATCTACGCGCTGCCGAATGACGTTATTTATCTTTTCACCCAACCACAGACCTTCCTTACATTCGGAGCTGCGGGACAGCAGGGCCAGTTCAAATTTGAGGCATGGCGCCTCTCGCTCGCAGAAGCCCTCGGCAAGAATCGAGGCTTGAACGATAGTCTCGCCGATCCCAGCTTCGTATTCCTTTACAGAGGAGAAACACGGGAAGTCGCCGCCCGGCTCGGGGTTGATTGTAATCGCTTCGAAGGACCGATCATCCCGGTAATCTATCACCTCAATTTGCGTGACCCTTCAGGATATTTCCTCGCACAGAATTTCGAGATGCGAAACAAGGATATTATTTATATGTCCAATGCCGCGATGGTCGAGACGACGAAATTCCTGACCTTCCTGCGAACAATTATGGCAACGGCTAACGATCCGGTACTCTATGCTACCAACGCCAACATCCTGAAAAACTCGCTCGGTGGAGCGCCCACAACGGTCATAACGACGCCTACCCCGATCGCACGCTAGTGTCCGATTCTAACATTTGCATCCCGTTGCGGCAGGGGTTTCTTGCAAATGTTAGAATCAAAGGACCACTAGCAAATATGGGTTTCTAGTGGAGTTTTGGATTTGACATTCGCTTCTCGCGTTCGCTGCAAACTGGGTAGCGAATGTCAAATCCACTCCACTAGAGCCTCGGGATGTCAATTGGGGTCAGAAGCGATTCACAAATCAAGTTGAAGGTAATTCAATGTATGCGGAGGCGATTTGCCATGCCGCATCCTTTGTCGAACGACCTTCGTGAACGTGTTGTGGCGCATGTCGAGGCGGGGCATTCCTGCCACCATGCGTCGGCGCGGTTTGGAACTTCGGTGTCTTTCGTCGTCGATCTGATGAGGCTTTGGCGGCAGACAGGCCGGGTTGATCCACGGCCTCGCGGCGGCTTCCGGCATGGTAAGCTCGCATCCCGCCGGGATTTTATTCTCGCTGTTGTAGCGGCCCGCGATGACATCACCAAGCCAAAGGCGTCAAAGCCGATCCGTCGACCTTTCGAAAGTTTCTGATCGCCTGCGGGCTCAGCCTCAAAAAACTTTTCGGGCCAGCGAACAAGACAAACCTGAACTGGCCAAGGCTCGCGCCGCTTGGAAAGACCGCCGCCAGCCCATCATGCGCCAACAACGTCAACGGCTGGTCTTCATCGCGGACGCCCGTGGGGATTGTTGCAAGTTCTGTTATCGCCGACACCGGCGCTCGGTCCCCACAGACGGTCGGGATTTTGTGGAACTCTTACAGATGAACTCGACCCGGGATATTTAAAGACTATAATGGGACAAAAATTCACCACGTTTCAGCCTTGGATCCGCCTCTTCGTATGAAACTTAACGCCAGCGGCGAACCGTCCAAGCGCACTTCGCAAAAACACCCCGCCAAGATAACCAAGTTGAAGAGCGATCCCGACGCCGACCCAATCACCGACCCCGATTGATACCCCAGCGATCCGCCCGCACACCGCTCCAGTTGCCAAAAACAACATTAACAAAACCAGAGTTTGGACCCGAAAAAGCGCTCCGGTCAAAACGCCCAGGAAAAGAGGGGAAAACACAAACAGCATTCGAGGGTTGCGCCCCAGGAATCTTCGGAAAGAACAGTAGAGGGACGACTCCTTAACAAAACGTTGACTTGCCAACCTATTTAAATTTAATGTATTAAATTCGTTGAAAAGTATGACCAGTCGCTTAATTTTTTGAGTTGTTTATTTGGCTTTTATCCAATGAATTTTATGAACCGCCAGAAGGTTGGGATTGCGGAAGCGGAAGAAGTAGCGGCCCGCGACCTGAAGGGGATTTTCTTAGACAAGGCTCGCAAATGGCCTATCCGCTACGAATGGATAGAGACGGCGGCGATTGGCTTCGATGCGGCGACTATTGTCTCGGCCAGCTACTGCGCAAGTCTTTTTTATCAATTAAATAACGGCTTGCGATTGGAATTAGAACAGCCCCTGGGTTCAGCAACATTAGTAGCTGTCCTGTTCTGTCTCCTGCTGAAATGTCAGGGCCAATACAAGCCAGCTGAACTGCTTATCTGGCGGCGCCAGATCCGTCTGATTTTTTTGACTTGGGCGGGTGTGTTCTTGCTGTTGGCCGGCATCGTCTTTGCCTTGAAAATTGGCAGCGGACTCTCGCGTGCAACAAACATTCTGTTTGCAGCGTTTGGCATTGTCGGCCTGATTGCCAATCGAACAATTATCCGAGAACTGCTGAAAAAAGGGCTCTCCGAACATAAGTTCTCCGGCCGCAAGGTGGCCTTGATTGTCGACCCGGCGCAACGGCATAACCCCATTAGCCGAAGATTATGCAAAGTCGGACTGGATGTGAGCACAACCTTCGCCTTGCCTCCGAGAGGTGCCGGCTCGAACTTGCGGCGAAAGCTCGCCAAAGATGTCATAGAGCATATTCGCGGCTCGGATATTGAGGAAGTGATAGTCACTGCGGACCTGCACCGATGGTCGGAGGTTCGAGCGTTTGCGGACGAATTGAGATTACTGCCGTTCCCCATCACAATGATCCCGACCGGTGACGCCAAAGAAATTCTTAACCGACTGCGCTGCGACCTGGACGCCATGCCTCGCGTTGAATTGCAGCGCGGTCCCTTGAGCCGCACCGAGCGCTTGGCGAAACGCGTGATCGATCTAATCGGAGCCGTCACGGTGTTGGTGCTCTTAGCGCCTCTATTGATCATGGTTGCCGTGGCAATAAAACTGGATTCACCCGGACCGTTTCTCTTCAGGCAGCAACGACTTGGCTTTAACGGGCGCAGTTTCAGAATTTGCAAGTTCAGAACGATGTCGATCCTCGAGGACGGCTTTTCAGCAATTCAAGCGCGTCCCGTTGATGATCGTATCACGCGCGTCGGCAGATGGCTTCGAAGGACAAGCATCGACGAATTGCCTCAGCTCTTCAACGTTCTGGGTGGCAGCATGTCGCTCGTAGGACCGAGACCTCACGCAATCGCTCACGACAACCACTTTGATAAGATCGTCAGAAATTATGCATTCCGCCAGCGCGTCAAACCGGGACTGACCGGATGGGCGCAGATTCAGGGTTGTCGAGGCCCCACACCAACGACCGAACATATCGAACAACGCGTGGAGTACGATCTCTGGTACATCGACAATTGGCAGCTGGGACTAGATTTCGTGATTTTGATGCAAACGCCCTTGGAAGTTCTACGAGGTAGGAACGCCTACTAGAGCGGGATGAGGAAAAGTGCGCAGCGGTTTTCCGCCCGCATCCCGCGTCTCAAAATATTGGAATCGATCACGTTCATGATTCTCGATCGATTCGATCCAGGATCATCGTGATCTAGGAGCCGGCAGTCCACCGTCCAGTCGCCGTAGGTTTCATTCACCGAGGCGGCCCCGTTCGGCAGCGTTGACGCCGGCGTGGCCGGCTGCTGCGCATGGACTGCGGTGGCCGCAACGGTTGCGATCGCGGCGGCGGCAAGGGTGAGCAGGCGTGTTCTCATAAGGCGAGCTGACATCATCTGTTGAACCTGATTGGGACGGCGAGTGTGATGGAGCCGCCGCCGACGTTTCGGATCAAGCAGACGCAGACGATCCCTCCCCGGAGGCCGCATCTGAAGACGCAGCCGATGCAGACGGCTGCGAGGACGCCGCCGCGTCCGGCGCATCAGAGGCCGAAGGAGCAGAGGTTGCCGTCGACCCGGACGAGGCAGGCGTCGCCGGCGTATCCGGAGTTGGTGGAGCGGTCCCGGCCGGCGCAGGCGATGCCGCAGAAGGCGTCGACGGTGACGAGGCCGCGGCAGAAGATGCCGGGGGCGTAGCGCCGGGCTGCGGGTGCTGGTCCCGTGCGGAGGCGTGACCAGGCAAGATTGCGAGCATGAACACGGCGGCAAGCAGGCCGCGGGCGATCCTTGCGGGGAGTTCGCTCGCCGCGATGGTCCGGATGTCACGCATCATACGTTGGTTCTCTCTGTTGCGAGCGCCGCCGCCGGCTGGCGTGCTCTGGAGGCCCGGAACCGGCCGGCGTGCGGGCCGCTTCCCGATTGGAAAGCTGATCCGACTGCTTCGGTCTACTTCGAATGCTTGCCAAGTTCTGCATGGCTTACTCCCTCGCCAGTGCAGCAACCGGCTCAAGCCGCGCAGCACGTAGCGCAGGCGTGAAGCCGAAGACAAGGCCGGTAAAGACGGCGCAAACGACTGCACCGAGAACCGCCGATAGAGAAAAGATCACCGGCATCTCGAAGAAGACTGCCGCGCCGACGCCAGCCAGGAGACCGATGCAAGCACCCGCGAGACCGCCGATGCCACAGACCATCATCGCCTCGGTCAGGAACTGGCGCAGGATGTCCGCCGTGCGCGCGCCGGTCGCCATGCGGATGCCGATCTCCCGGGTGCGCTCGTTGACCGTCATCAGCATGACATTCATGACGCCGATGCCGCCGACCAGGAGCGAGATCGCCGCGGTAAAACCAAGCAGCAGAGTCAGCGTGTTCTGCGTGCGATCCTGGGCCTGGATGCTGGCCACCCTATTGAAGATCCGGAAATCGTGCACCCGGTGCGCGGCCTCCAGGACCGACGTAATCGTCGCCGCCGTCTCGTCAGAGCGAGACATATCATCGACCAGAACCGAGATAAATGTCAGATCCTGCGTGCCGAAGACCCGCACGCTGCCAGTTGAGAACGGAAACACGATGGTGTCATCGTCGTCGCTGTCGCCGGACAACGCTCCTTTGCTCGAGAGAATACCGATAACCTGGAACGGCACGTTTTTGACCAGGATCGTCCGCCGCACCGGATCGGCGCCGTCCGGGAACATACGTGCCGCTAGCTTACTACCAATGACCGCGACGGGAGCGAGCGAGCGCTCGTCCTGTTCTGTAAAGAATACGCCGTGCTCGACCGACCAGTGCAGTATGCGCGGGAAATCGGCGGTGACGGCGGCGCCCGACGTCGGATAATCGACATTACCGGCACGAATAATTACTTTACCCTGGAGATAGGGCATGGCAGCGACGACATTCGGCACGCCGCGCACGATGTCAGCGTCGGGCACCAGAAGCCGCCCCCCGGGACCACGGCTGCTTTCACCGCCGGGAATCACATACATCCGGTTAGCGCCATAGATCGAGAACTGGGTCAGCACCTTGTCCTTGGCGCCCTCACCGATCGCCAGCAGCGTGATTACCGAGGCAACGCCGATGATGATGCCGAGCAGCGTCAGCGCGGTGCGGAATGGATTGGCGGTAAGCGCCCGGCTCCCAGCATGCAGGGCCTCGCGCATGTCCGAGATGATGGAGGCGCCGTCATCGCCATCGGCAACCGTCTCGATCCCGAGCGAGTTTACGGGCAGGTCATTTCCCGTGTCGGACACAATCATGCCGTCGCGAATCTCGATGATGCGGTGCGCGGCTTTGGCGACCTCGCGATCGTGCGTAATCAGAATGACTGTATGACCTTCCTTCGCCAGTCCGGCGAACAGCGCCATCACCTCGGCGCCGGTGGTGCTGTCGAGCGCTCCTGTCGGCTCGTCGGCGAGGATGATGCGGCCGCCGTTCATCAGGGCGCGGGCGATCGACACCCGTTGCTGCTGGCCGCCGGAGAGTTGATTGGGGCGGTGATCGGCGCGATCGGCAAGGCCAAGACGAGCCAGGAGGCCGGCGGCGCGGATATGGCGGGCATCGCGCCCTAACCCCGCATAGGTCGCGGGGATCTCCACATTCTCTGCAGCCGTAACGGTCGGGATCAGGTTGTATTGCTGGAATACAAATCCAAAGGCATCGCGGCGCAATCGGGCAAGGTCATCACGCGGCAGAACCGCGACGTCGTGTCCAGCGAAGCGATAGGCGCCGCCGGACGGCTTATCGAGCAGCCCGAGAATGTTCATCAGAGTTGACTTGCCGGAACCCGACTGCCCCATGATCGCGACGAATTCGCCGGCATGGATAGACAGCGAAATCCCGCGCAGAACGTCAACTGCAACGGTCTCGCCGGTCATATAGGTTTTGCGCAGCCCGGTGAGTTCGATCAGCGGCGGTGCGCTGGTGTTCAGCGAGGGAATGAACGTTTCGGGCGTCACAGGCGGAACCTCACAAGAGAGGCCTTGCTGGAGTCCAACTTGCGTCCGGTGACCACCCTGTCGCCCGGCGCGAGCCCGGACAGGATCTCCGCTTCGAAGCGTGTGCGCAAGCCGACCTTGACCTCGCGTTGGCTTTCTTGTCCGAAGGCATCGACCACCGTGACCGTGGCGGCATGTTTGTCTTTATCTGAAAAGTGCAAGGCGGCAACAGGCGCGATTATGCCGCTTTTGACGGATGCCACCACGAAGAAGACCTGGGCCGTCATCTCTGGTCGTAGTTCGCCGCCGGCATTGTCGACGTCGAACAAGGCGGTGTAGAGCACAACGTTGTTGGCGGAAGACGGCGCGGCAGCATTGGCCTCAGTTTGCCCCGGCGCTCGCTCGGGCTTGGCGGGCGCCGGCAGGATCTGCCGTACCGTCGCCGTCCAGCGTCGCTCGTCATGCCCTAGCGTGGTAAAATATACCGGCATGCCGTTCTTGAGTCGCGTCACATCGGCTTCTGACACCTGCGTCCACACGGTCATGGTCGCGAGGTCTGCGATACGCAGGATCTGCGGCGTCGAATAAGCCGCGTTCAGCGTCTGGCCTTCACGGGCATCGATCGACACCACCGTGCCAGTCATCGGCGCATAGATCTTCGTAAAACCGAGCGACACCTGGTCGGCCTTCAACGTCGACTGCATCTGCTTGATCTGGGCACGAATAGCATCGGCCTTGGCGGCGGCCGTCTTGGCGTTGCGCGCGCTTTCGTCGAAGGTCATCTTTGAAATGCCGTCGCCGGCAACAAGTTTTGTGTAGCGCCCGAGCGTTGCCCTCGCGAATTCGACATTCGCATCCTGTTCGATAAGATTGGCGTTGTATTGCGCAAGCTGCGCTTCGTCGGCATCGACCTTGGCCGCCTGAACCTGAGGGTCGATCTCGGCGAGGAGTTGGCCCTGCCGCACGACGTCGCCGACCTGAACCAGGATGCGCTGCAATTGCCCCGAGGCCTGCGCGCCGACATCGACATAGGCCCTCGGTTGGATCTTGCCCGTCGCCGTCACCGTCTCTTCAAGATCGCCGCGGATGATGGTCGCCGTCACGGCTGTTTCACCATCTGCTGTCAGGACACGATGGAAGAAAAGCAAGGCGCCGCCGAGAACCACCATGACAACCAGCCCAGGAACCGTCCACTTACGACGCCTTGTCCCCCGGTGGATCAGGTTTGTGTTGGGTGCGGCAGGGGCGTGCATCATCACTCGCTGCTCTCAACAGGCAAAAACATGACAAGCCGGAGCTTCTGCTCGACGGAAGCATTCATGACGCCCCCTTTACTCTATGTCTTTGTAATCGACGTCGAACGACTGCCCCGCCCCGGCATCGAACAGAATATAGAACTTGCCGTCCGGACGCCTGAAGGTGACGGTCGAATCCGCGCCGAACTTCGTCTCAAGCACGATCGATTCGTCATAGCGGATGACATCGAGCTTGACGCCAGAAACGCCCGTTTCGTCGGCAAAGCCGCCTTCGCAGCGAACCGTCGTTACATCGACAGCCTTGCAGATGCAGAACGGCGGATGCGCCCAGGCCGTAACCATACACAACAACGCGGCGCCCAAGGCGGCGATCATCAATCCGAGTTTGGAGAACGCCGTCATCGTCGCCTCTTGTCGAGCCAGGCCGCCATGACGGGCGATGCGCTGCGGATCGGGATCGTCGCCTGATGCGAGGTGCCATCCCATCCCTCCAGTGTCAGCCATAGGAGATCGTCAGCAGTGGTTCGCTCCGGAATCCGGATTTCGGCAGTCTGCCGGTACGGAGTGCCGGAGAAGAGTGCGCCCGCGGTGCGGATGTTGCGCGGCTTGCCCACGCGCAAATACGCGGCTCTCACACTGTCAATGCAATCCGAACATACCGCTATTGTAAATTCTTTCGCGTAGCCAGCGCGGCCCTCGAAGCCAGGTTTGCCTGCCCAGGACTCGGCCAACCGCACGCTCCACGGCCCGACCGTGAACTCTCCGATCTCACGCGCGCCAAAGCGTGTCTTGTCGTCGACACCATCGAACAAACCGCTGTCGCGCAAATAAATAGGCGTGAAGACGATCGGCAGGATCAGCAAAAATGCGCTCAAATGAAAGCGCCAGCGCTGCCACAACGACGCACCACGCGATGGGGACGCCAGCACTGTCATCACTCGGCAGCCTCCAGTTCCAACCGCGACTGTCTGCGTTCGCGGACGATCCTGACGGTCTCGATGGCAGTTCGCCTGGTCCACACCATCATCCCGGAGAACACCAGCGCGGTGAGCAGCAACCCGAACGCGAGATAGACCAGTTTCAGCCACAGGCCGGCGAAGTCGCCGGTGTGAAGCGGCCGCATCGACCCTGTGACGAGTTCGAGCGCGGAGCGGTCCGATACGCGCCGCGTCCGCTCGACGTTGCCGTTGTAGGGGTTGACGTCCACGGACTCGAACAACAGCGGATAATTGCCGCGCCCGCCGACGGTGATGTGGTCAAAGGCGTTGCTCGGCAGCCCGACAAAGCTCGGTTCAAGGTCGGGTAGTTGCGCCCGCACCGCCTCCGCCGCCTGCTCAAGCGTGATCCGCGGCACAGGCTCGCCTTTGGCGACAACAGGCACGTCGGCGCGCGCCACCACAAGCGGCACGCCTCCCGTCGAAATGCTGATATCCGCATCATTCAGGATCGCCTGAATCAGAAACCAGCCCGCCGTCACCGCCATGATGGCGATGAAGGGAATCGACCAAACGCCCGCAAGCCGGTGCAGGTCGCCCCAGAAAATCCGCTTACCCTTACTCCAACGCAAGCGCGGGCGCAGATAGGCGCGCCAGAACCGCTTGTAAACAACGATGCCGGTAATAAGCGAGCCGAGCAGCGGAATCGACAGCGCCGAAACAAGATACCAGCCGATCCAGAAGCCACCGCCGAACGGCAGCAACAGCCAGCCATGCAGCGCGCGCACGAATTGCCGGAAATCGAACGCACCCTGTTCGCCCTGAATCGCGCCGGTGTAGGGATTGACGTGAAGTACGCTGGAATCGCCGTCCGGACGAACAATTCTGACCATGAGGGCAAAGATCGACTTCACCGGCCGCGAGACGGATCGCACCCGTACGCCGGGCTCCTGCCGTTCCACCTCCGCCAGTATCTCGTCATAGCCAAGCAGCCGCGCGGCCGCCGCCGGTACATTGGCGCGCACGGCGGGGTTTGTCAGCCACACGATCTCCTGGCTTACGGTCGCGATCGATCCCGTTAGGCAGACGAAGAACAGAAAGGCCCAGATCGGCAACGCCAGCCAGCCGTGGATCACGAACCAGACGCGCGCGCGTGAGGATCGTCCTGGCACGGATCCATTCTCCATTCCTTCTTTTGTATGGAGCGTCTTGTCCAAATCTGAACTCCTGAATGGACTCGCCCGGCAATCCCTCCCCATTGAAGGCGGTAGAGTCTTCGACCTTTCTAGAAGTTAAACGTTGTTGAAAGGAGATAGGTGCGTGGCAGGGCCTTCGCGACCTCGTACCCTCCGCCTCCGGTAATCCAATAACTGCTGTCGAAGACATTCTGAACGTCAAAGCGGATCGTTACTGGCTTTCTGTTCCACGGGGCCTCAAAGGTGTAACGGGCGCCAAGGTCGACCCGCGTCCAGCCAGGTACGGTTAACGTGTTTTCTTCTGTGAGGAACGTTTTGGCAAAACGATTGACGCGCCCTGTCAGGGTGAACCCGTGCAGGAACGGCGTATCCCATTCGCCACCGAGCACGAAATTGACATCAGGTATCCCTGCCGCCTTGTTACCGTCATAGATACCGTCCTGCGTCTTTGCCAGTCGCGCATCAAAAAATGTTGTACCCCCGAGCAGACGAACGCCTTCGGTCAACTCCCCAAAAACGTTGACCTCGATGCCGCGATTGCGCTGCTCACCGTTGAGTGCCTGCGTCGGCAGCGGGGAGCCGGGTATCTGAATCATATTCGGCTGAGCGATCTGGAATGCGCTGACGGTCGTGGTTATCCGCCCCCAGTCGACCTTTACGCCGACTTCATGTTGCTTCGATTGATACGGCGGGAAGATCTGGCCAGCATTGGCATATCCAACACCGACGATCCTGCCTTGCTGCAGTCCCTCGATATAGTTTGCATAGAGCGAGACGTTCTCCCAGGGCTTGACCACCAGTGCATAGGCCGGCGTCCAAGCATAGGCATCATAGCCATTTGTGGGAGCACCGGTCAGCCAATGGAAGTTGTTCGCCTGCACCTGCTGGCGTCGCACGCCGACTGTGAACTGCACGCGCTTGTCGAGGATCGACATCGTATCGGCGATGCCGACGCTTGATTGTCTCGCCGCACTGGTTTTTTTGGGATCGCCAGGGTCCGGAAGATTGGGGTCCGGCACATAAACAGGGTTATAGATATTTGTCATAAACGAGACTGTGTAGTCGTTACTATTATCTCCTTGAACAGTCCGCTTCCCCGATACATTCAGACTCAAGGTGTGATGCACAGGGCCGGTATCGACCGAGGCCCGTAGCCCTGCCTGACCCGCAAGAACCGTAGTGTCCCGAACGTAGCGATAGGCCTCGCCCTCCCAATCCCCGCGCGCATTAAGAAGGGTGGCCCATACATAATTGTAGTCGCTACGGGTGCGGTTTGCGCCGATGGCTGCATAGGCTGTGATGTTGTCCGTGAGATCAACTTCCCCCTGGATAGACCCGAACAATACCTTTTCGCGCCAGTAGGTCCAGGGCGGTATGGAATTCGTGCTGCCATCGGGAGGTTTTGGAATGGAGCTGAGCTGGGTAGCATTGAAAGAGAATTGCGGGACACCGTTTTGCTTGAGAGACTGATAACCGAGATCGGTGGAAAGCCGCACGCGCTCGTTGCGATAGTCGAGCGCCAAAGTGGCTAGACCCTCCTCTGAGTTATTTTGATCGAAGGGACTATTACCATTGCTGTACGCGACGTTGGAACGCACACCGAACTCTTTATTCTCGCCGAAGCGGCGGCCCATGTCCAAATGCGTTCCGAATTGCGATTTTGATCTGTAACTGTTCGTAAGTCGCGTAATCGACTCGTCAGGAGCCCGTTTTGGAACGAGGTTGATGTTGCCCCCGATGGTACCCCCTCCAACAAAGCCATTGAGAAGCGCGCTTGGTCCTTTCAGGATTTCGACACGTTCCAACGACTCAACCGATCGGCTTGGAAAGATTCCGGGGAGCCCATTGACGCTAATGTCGGTATAATACTGACCGAAACCCCTGATGTTCCAACCTTCCCAGGGCCCCCCAGAAGTTGATGTCGCCGTTACTGATGGATCGTTCATGATCACATCCGTGACCCGGCGCACCTGTTGATTCTGGATCAATTTTTGAGTGTAGCTCGTCTGATTGAACGGCGTATCCATCACGCTCCGATTACCGAGCAGGCCGACCTGTCCGCCGGTCGCCACCTGCCCGCCGGCATATTCCGGCATCGGCGTCATCGTCGAGTTGGGGTTGGCGCCTTGCACATCGATCGTATCAAGCGCGATCGCTCCGGAAACGGTAGCAGCAGCGGTGCTTGCCTGGCCAGGAACATCCAGAGTCACTGCGTTCGGACGCACGAAGTGATAGTTGAGACCAGTCCCCTGGAGCATCTGGCGTAGCGCCTGCTCAGGCGCGAGGCGGCCGCTCACTGCGTGCGAGTCATGCCGGAATGCCTGGCTGCCGGTGTAGAGCACCTGCAATCCCGTCTGCGCGGACAAATCCGCGATCGCCTTCGGCAGAGGTTTGGCGGGTATGTTGATCGAATACACACGAGCAGAAACAGTCTGAGCTTTAATCTCCGGGCATCCCCAGACCAGCGTCAGCGCGGCGGCACCCACCATGTATCCGGCCATTCGCGCTGAACGATGCCGTACCCCCCAACCAAAATCCCGCATTATCCCCAGCTCCGTTCGGCGGGCCACATCCCTGTTGATGCAGTCCTTCGATGAGCTTGACGAAAGCGAGGTCGTCTCTCCCCCAGTCCCTTCTGGAAAAAATCTACTGAGGATCGTCTGGAAATATCCTAATGAAGGATCGTCAGCACGCTTGTCAGTTGCAGCGCCGAAACGCCGAGCGTGTCCTCGATGACCTTGATCGCTTCAGCAGGATTGCTCGTACTGAACACGCCGGTTACGGGTAGAGTCCGCAACCGCTCTCCTGCGATCACGATTCGGCTCCGCTGATAACGGTTCAACTCGTTCACCACGTCGCCAAGCGGTGTCTGATAGAACACCATCCGTCCTGCTCTCCAGGCTGTGACGGAGGACGTGTCGAACCGCTCCGTAGCTCCGAGACCATTGCTACCCACAGCAATCTCCTCGCCGGGGTGCAAGCCAATCTCGCGTGAAGGATCGGCTACGGCGGAAACCTCGACCTGACCCTCGACGAGGCTGACGACTGTGCCGGCTCCCTTGATCCGGACGTTGAACGCTGTCCCGATATCAAGGACACGCCCCTCCCTCGTCGTCAACGTGAAGGGTCTTTTGGCGTCATGAGCCACCGTGACGAATACCTCACCCCGGAAGAGATGGATCGACCGATGATCCGGCTTCAGGTCGACAGCCAGCGCGCTGTCCGTGTTGAGGTCGACCGTCGTTCCGTCATCGAGAACATAACGCTGATGGTCGCCCGGAGCCGTGACATAGTCGGCGCGCAAGTTGTCAAGGCCGCCATTGTACCACCACGATGCGGCAACCACACACACGACAATAGCAAGCCCTCCGGCAACGCGCCGCGTGACGCGGCTTGCTTTGTTCGCGCGGGCCGACGCGATCAGCGCCGCAATGGCCTCCCTGTTGTCGGCCGCTGCATTCCTGGCGGGCTGGTCGAGGGCGCCCCATAAACGGGTAGCCTGATCATAGGCATCGGCGTGGCGAGAGTCCTGTTCCAGCCAGCGTTGGAATTCGTCACGGGTACGTGCGGTCGCCTCCGGCTCCCGGAGACGAGCCAGCCAACGCACCGCCTCCTTGAAAAGGTCGTCCGGAATATCGCTCGATTTTATTCCTGGCTCTTCCGCCGCCATCGCAAGCCTCCACGATGCGCCCCTCGAGGGGACAGAAATTGATGGCATCATGGAAGAGACGAATAAAGACGACTCTTACCCCCAGTGCTAAACATCACGGCCAATCGCGCGAAGCTCGCGTCGGCAATCGACCATGGCCCGCATGAGATGCTTTTCCACGGTCTTCTCCGTGATTCCGAGGCTTTCGGCAATCTGCTTCATCGTAAGGCCGTGCTCGCGCGACAGGAGGAATACGGCACGGCATTTCGGTGGAAGTCGGTCGATGACATTGCGCAATACGGCAAGCTCCTGCCGTCCTTGCAAAACGGCGTCGGGAAGAGGCTGGTCGCATGCCGGTAACTCACTAGCATCCAACTCCCCGCTGAATAGTGATTTGGTGCGCTCTCGACGCAGATGGTCGATCGCGAGATTGCGCGCCGTCTGCGTCAGATACGACCGCGAATTGCCGATTTCGGATGAAGCCGTCCCGCGCAGCAGGTTCACGAAGGCGTCCTGCACCAGATCCTCGGCCGTGGCCCGGTTCCCGACCAGGCGCCTGACGAATCGCTTCAATCGTCCTTGTTCGGACGTATAGAGGCCAGCAATGTCGATCGCCTTGACATTCATCAACTGAACTCAAATCTGACCCTTTTGTGCTGTCGCCCGAGGTTACAGCGATATGCTACCTGAAGGCCAGTACGTCACACGAGAAACACTCGCAACCTCAATTATTTAGACTAACTCTAATTGTGTGCTGTTGGATAAACCGGACTTAAGTCATGGTCATTCGCAGTAACAGGAATTTCTCCTGCGGCAGCATTGACGCCATGATCTCGATCCGGCGGATACTCTTTTCTGGGATCGAGAGTTGGCAGGCTTCGGCGTCCGAGTCACGACCACGGGGACGAAGAAGTTCATTGTTAAATACCAAACAGCAAGCGGGCGTCAGCGATGGTTGAGCCTCGGCACATTCGGTCCGCTAACCTGCGAACGAGCGCGCGAGCTTGCAAATCCCTGCCGGAATAACCATAAAGGAGATCGTTCCCTGCATCGCCCTCGATCAAGTCATCACGATCGCAGCGCCCCGACAGCAGCGGGCAAATTCTTGCATAGCAACGAGTCGGATCGGCGTCAGAACTTGTAGGTCATGCTGAGATTGATGCTGCGCGGCGCACCCCAAGTATAGGTGCTATAGTAATCGTAGATAGAATAGTAGCTTCTATCGAATAGGTTTCTAACATTGAGGGTCGCTGAAAGATTGTCGGTGAACTTGTAGCTAGCCATGAGATCAACAACCCACCAACTTTTGGCAACGTGGGTTAGATAATTCCCACTCCAAATGGGAAACTCGATAATGCCCCAAGTCTCGCTCTGCCAGCGGGCACCCCCACCAACTGTGAGGCCGTCAAGCGCGCCATCGAGCTTGTAGGTCGTGTAGAGCGTGAACTGGTTTTCCGGTGTCAGCGTTGCCACCTTAATATCTTCTCGCCGCGAGATCTTATGAGTGAAACCAGCTTGAATCTGCCATTGCGGCGAAAGCTGCCCTGAAACCTCCAACTCGAACCCTTTGGTGATGACTCCATCGACCGCCTGGTAAGCGGGGTTACCTGACGGTGTTCGGCCACCCGTCGCGATCGCAAAGTTATCCTGCTTGACATGAAAGTACGCAGCATTGGCGTTGAGACGCCCTTCAAAGAAAGCAGCCTTCAGCCCGACTTCGTTGCTGATGCCTTCCTCTGGCGGCAGTGTGTTACCCTGCTCTGTCTGCACATACTGTGGCCTGAAGATTCCGGTGTGGCTCGCATACAGCGAAAGATGCTCATTAAGATCGACGATCGCACCAAAGTAAGGTACTACGACCGACTTTGTGAACTGATCATTTCGAGCAGGCGAGGTCCGCAATCCGTCATATTGGGCGACGCGACTTCCTGCGAGTAGTTTTAGGCGGTCGTGCGGATTAAGCTTGATGGCTGCATAAGCTGCACGATTCCTAGCGACTTGCTTATCCCAACTCAGATTGCTCACCCAAGCTGGTTCAGGGATATCACCGTTCCAATTATAAAAGTCTGGGAAATTATAGTTGAAGCTAGGGTCAGGATCGGCAGTCTCGTTTGTCCAATGTCGGTTGGAAATGGTTCCGCCCAAAACCACTTCGTGCGTACGCCCAAACAAATGCAGAGGTCCGGTCGCATATGCCTCAGCAACATCGAGTTGAGTTTTGCCGAGCCACGATCCAGCCCAAAGCGAGGTGCCGGACCCATCCAACGGATTAGGCGTGCCATCACTCAACGAGGCGAGCTTCGCGTCGAAGCCATTGACCTGACGCTTGAGGTACAGCTTGACTCGCCATTCGTTGTCGAAGTGATGCTCCAGTGAGGTAAATATACTGTGGGATGTTTGCTCCCGACGACTCCATCGCGCACCCGGATTGAACGATCGCCGTGTCGCGTTAAAATTGCCGTTGCTATCAAGCAGGGGAATGCTGCCGTAGGCAGAGCCCCGAGGAGCGTCATCCTGATGGTGCGCACCGACGGTCAGCAATGTGTCCGGTGTCAGGTCAGCTTCAATGACACCGTAAAACAGTGAGCTTTTGTTCAAAAAATGATCGAGGTGCGATTTCCTGTCCTGGTACGTAGTGACAAAGCGACCACGTACGGTTCCACTTTCATTCAATGGGCTGCTAAGATCGAGTTCGCCGCGATAAGTGCCCCATGAATCGCCATTGAGCGTCGTGTGGCCTTGAAAGTTCTTGGTCGGCTTCTTGCGGACTAAGTTAATGGTCGCGCCGGGTTCGCCGCTGCCGGTCAGAAGCCCGTTGGCGCCTTTAAGAACTTCCACGCGATCGTACATTGCCATGTCGCTAAGCGTCTCGCCTGCTGGGAAACCATTGTCGTCACGGTGACCCGGCATTCCGTCGTCCTGGAAATTGGAGATCCGAAAGCCGCGAGCGAAATATTCTACACGCTCATGGTCACGGGTGACTGTCGAAATCCCAGGCGTATGCTGCATGACATCATCAACCATGTTGAGACGAAAGTCGTCTATATGCTGCCGCGTGATAACGCTAATGGACTGCGGCGTTTCTCGCGGCGTGAGTTGGAGCCGGGTCGCGCTCGTCGTCACACTCGGCGTATATGAGCCGGTGCCTTCAGTCTTGCCGGGATCGCTCGACGTCGCGCCCTGCACGTCGATGGTATCAAGCGCGATCGCGCCGGAAACAGGCGCGGCGCCTGCACGGGATCCTGACGATTCTATCGTGACCGTACTGGCGTTGGTGAATCGATAGGCAAGCCCTGTCCCGGCAAGAAGCCGCCTCAATGCTTCTCCCTTGGAGAAGGTCCCCTGCACACCGTTGGTGCGCATGTTTCTGGCGACATCGGCGGTATAGAGAATCTGGAGATCGGCCGCATTTCCGAATGAGGCCAGCGCCGGCGCCAGCGGTTGCGCCGGAATGGAAAACCGGACAGCCGCACTGTCCGCCACGCCGGAATTCCCCGTGACACGCTGCGGCGCCTGCGCCAGCGCACATTCACCCGTTATGGCTGCAACGACCAACGCTGCCGCGCCCCAAGCGCCCTTTCTCGATCCCATGTACCAACCCTCGCCCCGTCGACATCGAACCATCGGACGGGCCGATGGCTCCTCTGTTGTCCAAGACGAAGACCGGCGGCGTTTACCTCACGTTAGCCGGAGCACTTTCAAGATGTTCTCGATATTTTTTGGATCGAATCGATCAAATATTCTGAGAAGCGAGGCGTCGGCGGAAAACCGCACCACACTTCTTTAAAGCGTTTTCAAGCGAAGCGGACACCGGTTCGCGTGAAGAAAACGCGTCAAATCAAAATCATAGAGCCCGCTTCTGATTCTATCAGAAGCGGAAAGGCTCTAGGCGGGACGGATGATAATGAGATAGGGTGTGATGCTGGTCATCGTGACCGGCAGGGTGCGGGCAATCGCGTCCAATACGCCGCCCGGATTGCGGACATTGAAAATGCCGCTCACCCGTAGTGCCCCAAGCCCGTCGCCGAACAGGACAATGCGCCCTGCCCTGTAGCGGTTGAGGTCGCTGATGACGCTGATCAATGGTTCATCCTCGAAGATCAGCTTGCCGCTACGCCAGGCGACCTCGGTCTGGCCGGCCGGTTTCATGCTGCCAAGGCTCTTGCCGTCATAGGCAATCTGATTGCCGGCGCTAAGCGTCGCCTGCGCATCACCGGCGCTGCCGTCCAGACGAACAGTGACGTCATGTTCCAACGCGGTCACGATCACCCGGTCATTCGCACGATGAACCACGAACTGTGCCCCGAGCGCCGTCGTGACGCCGTTGCGCGCGATCACCGAAAACGGGCGGCCGTGGTCGGCGGCGACCATGAACAACGCCCTGCCCCGTTGCAGCGCGACCTGGCGCTCCCCTTCGGAGAAGTTCACCGAGAGAGCGGTGTCGGCGTCAAGCTCGGCTTGGGAACTGTCGGCTAGCGTGACCGTGCGGATTTCACCGATATTCGTGGTGATGCCACCCGTGAGCCAATCCCAAACGCCGGCCCGATAACCGGCGCCGAGTATCGCGGCGGCACCGATCGCGGATGCCCCTGTCTTCAGCGCGCGGCGGCGCGACACCCGCCGCGGATCCTCTACTGCCTCAAACCGGCCCCACATCGCCGCAAGTTTCTCGAACTCCGCTTGATGACTTGGATCGGCGGCCTGCCAGTGACGGAAGGCGACACGTTCCTCGGCAGTTGCATCGCCGGAGTTCAGCCGAACGAACCAGGCCAGCGCCTGATCGCGCGCCGTCGGCGACGAATGAGGTACGGAGTGTTTTGGCATTCAGACCGATTCCGTACGGGATGCAGCGACGACCATCATAGGCCCTTCGATCCAGAAACGATCGCAGAGCCTCAATGCCTCACCTCGCACTTGAATAAATTCAATCGATCAGCCCGTCCATTCGGTCGCGGCAATGGCCGATGGCCTTCATGATGTGTTTTTCGACCATGCTGGTGGAAATCCGCAGTCGATCCGCGATTTCGCGATAGTTCAACCCGTCGAACCGATTCAGCAGGAAGACCTGCCGGCAGCGCGGCGGCAATTCGTCGATTGCCTCGGCGAGTGTCTGGATAGCCCGCCTGTAAGCCAACACCGTCTCTGCGTCGGGCAAGTCGTCGGGCATGTTTTGCACGACATCGAGACTGACGAAGCGGTTCGATTGCACCGAGCGGCGGCGCAGATAGTCGATCGCGAGATTGTCGGCGATCCGGTAGAGATAACCTTTCTGGTTCTCGATGAGTTCGGCCGAGGGAGACGAGGTCATCAGCCGCAAGAACGTATCCTGGATGATGTCCGCGGCCATATCCGAGGACTGGACTCGTTTTGAAGCCCGTCGCAACAGATCCGCGCCAAATCGGCGGAACAAATCTTGCAGATCCCAAGCTGACACGAGCCGCTCCATGCAGAGAAACCGAAAGGGCCGCACTTCCCCATTAAATATTTCATTTCGCTTAAGCGGAAGCAGACAAGGTGGCAATCGGCACTACTTAGATTCTTTCTAGATGGTAAGACCCGGGCTCCATTCAAAGGAACCGCGAGTGAGGCAGTGACTGCGTTACGACGACCTTGGGCGGTACCAGCATTGACAAGGAGTTTCTCGATAAGTGCGTTGCAGGATCCTCAGCTTGAGCGACGTCTCTCCGATCTCATCTGATGAGCGATACTCAGCATGGGACGATCCTTGCCTTTATGAGGAGCGTAACGGGCACGAAGCGTTACCCCATTTTTGGATTCTGAGTGAAAGCACCAATAAGAGCGCCATCTATCACGCCGCGCTTGCAAAGGAGATGACAGATCTCGGCCTCGACATCGACCGTGTCGGGAAGAACGGCACGTTCGAACTGGCCGGCATCAGTGACAAGGCCATCACCTATTTCTCCGCGCGCCGGCACGAGATCGAAAAGGAACTGGCGGAAGCGGGCACCACCAGCGGCTCATCCGCAGCACTTGCCTCCACCGTGGCCAAATCGACGCGCCACGCCAAGGAGCGGGATACGGACCGCGAAACTGTTTGGCGTGAAATGGCACAGTCGGCCGGTCTCCGCGTGACTGACGCCGAGGTCCAGGTTCTGGAAACCTATCACGATAGCTTCAACTTCATCTCCGAAACAACGATCCATAATTCAAAGGGCCGCGTGACAACTCAAGGCCCGACCAGCGAAAGCGCAAGGAGTGACAGGATCAACGCCGGCGGCATAACCAATATGCCGAGCCGCAGGAAGCGCAGCGCGCCGACATGTTCGCCCTCCCGCCGCAGCGCGACCAGCCACAGGATCGTCGCGAGCGAGCCGGTCACCGACAGGTTCGGTCCGAGATCGACGCCGATCAGAATCGCGGCCGTGACCTGATGCGGCGAATGCGCCGCTTGCGTTGTCGTCGCGGCGATCAGGCCCATCGGCAGGTTGTTGATCAGATTCGAGGCGACCGCGGTGATGATCCCGGCTCCCCATGACGTCTGGTGCGGTGCACTCGCCGCCGCCTGTTTCAACAGGCCGGCGAGCGTCGATAGTGCCCCCGTGTGGTTGAGGCCTTCGACCAGAATGAACAAGCCGGCAACGAGGGGCAGCACCGACCAGGACACGTCGCGCAACACCGGCATCGGCGCTTTGCGGCCGAGCAACAGCACGATCAGGGTGACGACGCACCACAGATGAACGTCGGCAGGCCAAGGTCACGGCCTAACGCCGATGCGGACAGGAGAACGATGGCCGTTGCCGCAAGACCGAAGGCAACGATCACGGCGTTGCGCGTCAGGTCGACATGCTCGCTCTTGTCGTCCACCCGTCCGGTCAGGCTGCTGCGTTGACTGACCCAGAGCAGGACAAAGGTGACAACGATGGATGCGACCGAGGGCAGCGCGAAATAGCGCATCCATTCCAGCAGCGTCGGCATCCGCTCGCCGAATACGACGAGGTTCGCGGGGTTGGAAATGGGCAGAACGAAGCTCGCGGCATTGGCGATGAACGCGCAGGCAAACAGATAGGGCAGAGGTTCGACCTTCGCCGCGCGGGTGGCGGCGTACACGGCCGGCGTGAGAACGACGGCGGTCGCGTCGTTCGATAGAAAAATGGTGACGATGGTGACGACCGCGTAGACGATCGCGAACAGCCGGGATGCCGAACCCCGGGAGTGGCGCACGGCCTGCACCGCAAGCCAGTCGAACAGGCCTTCCTGGCGTGCGACTTCAGCCAGCAGCATCATGCCGACCAGAAAGAAATAGACATCGAGGCCTTTGCCGGCGGCCGCCGCCGCGTCCTGCCACGGCAGTAGGCCGCAGGCACGAGCAGCACGGCACCGGCAACCGCCCAGATATATTCGGGCAAATTCCACGGGCGTGCGATGACGCCAAGGGTCGCGAGGCCTGCAACGCCCCAGATCGCAGTGGTCTCACTCCACATCAGTTCGTTACCGTGTCGGTCGCTGTCAGCGAAGGTGAGGACTGTCCCGGCTTGCCGGCGCAGGCGGGCTTGAGCAGCGGTGCGAATATCATCCAAAGTCCAACCGAGACGGTGGCGAAGGCGCCGAGAATCAGGAACATCGATCCATAGCCTAGTCCCTGCGCGATCCAGCCGCCGATCGCGGGGCTGATCGATGCCCCTACGCCCTGAACGGTCATGACAGCGCCCTGGCCGACATTGACCCGTCCCGTACCGTTGAGAATCCGCGCAACAAGACCGGGTACGGCGACGCTCTGCGATCCGGCGCCGACGCCGTCGAGGATCTGGACCGGATAGACGCCCCATTCGTTGAGCAGCCACGCGGCGACGACGCCTCTGATCGGCAAGGCGATGAAAGATATCAGCAGTACGAGCCAATAGCCTTTCTTTTCCGCCATGCGCATGGCGACCAGCGAGGTCAGGATCATCGTGCCCTGCGCGATCACGATCGTCATGGCGACAAAGCTTGTTGGATCGGCGTGATGATCCGCAACCACGGCCAGTCCGTAGAGGGGAAGCATGGCTGCGTTTCCAAGATGAAAGAAAAGCAGGGCAGCGGCGAGGATCAGCAGCGGCTTCGACTCGACCAGCGCCCGAAATCCGCTGGCATGGCCCTCGTCGCCGCCCTCGTGTTCGAGCCCGCGGGCCGCATCGTCGTCGATGGAATCGCTCGGGATCATCAGCACGGAGGCGATGGAGAGCACGCCGAAAGCCGCAGCCAGCCAGAACACGGCAGCGAAGCCGTAAAGCCAGCCGAGCCATCCGGAGAGAGCGGCGCCCACCACGTTGCCGGCATGGTTGAAAGCCTGGTTGCGGCCGTTCTGGCGATTGAAGCCGGCCTGCCGGACAATGCCGAGCGTTATGCCGGCCACCGCCGGCCCGATCGCGGCGCCCGCGATGGCGGTCGCAACTTGGGAGGCGGCCACCAGCCAGAACTCCTGCGACAGCAGCACGAGGCCCGACGCGAGAACCGTGCAGATGCCGGGAATGATGACGAACAGCTTCTTGCTGCGTGTGGCGTCGATCAGGGCGCCCGCCGGCGTTGTCATGATCATGCCCGCAACGCCGCCGGCCGTCATGACTGTTCCAATCCAGCCGCTCTGCCACCCGTGGGCGAGCAGGAAGACGCCGAGAAAGGGACCGATCCCGGCCTGCATGTCGGCCATGAAGAAATTCAGCGCGAGAAGCGGCCTGAGCGCTGTCTGCCGGGACTTGGCGGGCGTCATCTGATTCTTCCCATTATCCGTTCGCGATCAGAGCGGCGCCGGCCATCGTCAATGCTGGTTCTTCATACGGCCGAAACTTCGTGTGCAGGCATGCCGAACATGCCAACAGTTGATGAAGAACGACATCGCATCTTGGGCGATGACCGTCTCCCACAAATGCCCCTGCGCCGCCCGGCCCAACAAACAATGGGCTGGCGATAGCGGTGCAGGGGCGCCATCAGGGCAATGGCTTCTTCCTGTGGCTCACATCGGCCGCGGTCCGGGTGGCGGTGGCGGGACATCAGCCCGCGGAGGCGCGGGTGTCCCGGGAGGCGGAGGCGGCGGAGGTGGCGGCGCATCTGCCCGCGGCGGTGGCGGGGGAGCATCGGGACCAGCGTGCCGCGGCCCTCCCGGAGGTGGCGGAGGAGGAGGCCCAAAGGCCTGGGCGCGGCCATCGGCATGGGAGACGATTTGGGCTCGGACGATGCCCCGGTCAAACATGCCTTGGACGGTGACCGTCTCTCCCTTTATGACGACGTCGGCGTTTTCGCCGCGCGGTCCGAGATCGACCAGCGCGCGGCCGCTCCCATCATCGAGGATGAACTTGTTGCCGAATATCTCGGCGACGGTGCCTTTCACGGCGGCGGGATTTCCGTCCTGCAATTTGCCGACAGCGCCCGGTTGCAGCAGCATCACGTCCTGCGGCTGCCAGCGCTGGGCAAGCTTGACGCCGCCGGCGCCTGCCACGGCTCCGATGGCAAGCACGGCAAGCGCGACTCCCGCCAGCAAGCTGCGGCGCGGAATATGCCGGCGCGCAGGCGGAGATGAATTCGTATCCTGAAGAGAATCATTTTCGCTCATGGATGGCTCCTGTCGTCACGTGTGATGGGAAGAGCCTAGAAGACGGAGCCCAATCCAGCCTGAATCGTTTCGTTCAGGTTGGGTTAAGCTTCAGGGCCTAGTTCCAGCCCGAGGTGCAATCGGCATGAAAATTCTCCTGGTCGAAGACGATCGCATGCTCGCGCATGAAATCGCCCGTGCGCTCCGTGACGAGAATTTTGCGGTCGATATCGCGCCGGATGGCGAGGACGGGCAACATCTCGGTGACACGGAATCCTACGATGCCGCTGTCCTTGATCTCGGTCTGCCCAAGATTCCGGGTGTCGAAGTTCTTCGCGCATGGCGAAAGAACGAACGCCATCTTCCTGTCCTGATCCTGACAGCACGCGACGGCTGGACCGACAAGGTGGATGGTTTCAAGGCGGGGGCCGACGACTATCTCACCAAGCCGTTTCGCATCGAGGAATTGGTGATGCGGCTGCGCGCACTGGTCCGGCGCGCCGCCGGACATGCCGCACCGCGCATCACATGCGGATCGCTGAGTTTGGAAGTTCAAACGGGTCTGTTCGAACTCAACGGACTCCCGCTGAAACTGACAGCGCTGGAATGGCGGGTTCTCGAATGCCTGATCATGCGCAAGGATACAGTCGTCGAGCGAAGCCTGCTGTCAGAAAAGGTGTACGAAGGCGATGTCGGGACGGATTCGAATTCGCTGGAAGTGATCGTCGGGCGGCTGCGCCGCAAGATCGGCAAGGACGCCATCGAAACCGAACGGGGGCGCGGCTACAAGCTCTCCGGGAAATCCCGATGACATCGCAGAACACATCGCTGAGCGGGCGTCTGATGGTCGCCGCCGCCGTATTCATCACCGCCGCGCTCATCGTCGCGGCGGTGATGATCGCCTTCGTTCTTCACCGCTTTGTGCAGGGCCAGATCGATCAGAGGCTCGATGCCCAGATTGTCTTCCTGTCGTCGATGCTGGCTGTCGATCGTGCCGGACATGTGACGCTGGCAGGCGACGCAAATGGCCCGCCCTTCGACCGGCGACGGCGCGGCTGGTACTGGACCATTTCGGGACCAAACAACGTCCTGCGGTCCCGATCGCTCGATGGAGCCGACCTCGATCCGCCAGACATCAGCCGCAGGCCTTTGCCACCTCCGCCACCGCCTCCCCCGAACGGCGAAGACCCGCCGCCGCGCGACCGCCCGGCTCCGGCGGACGGCATGGGTCCTTTCGACCAGATGCTCCACTACCGCATCCAGAACGTCACCATGCGGGGTTTTCCCGTAAGGATCGTGGCTTCCGCGCCGCGAACTGCCGTTCTTGGACCTCTCAAGGAAGCGATGCTGACGCTCGGCGTATCGCTGGGCGCTCTCGCGATCGCATTGATCCTTGCCATGCTGGTTCAGGTTCGGCTGGGCTTGCGCCCGCTCCAGCATCTTCGGCAGGCCGTGGCCGATATCCGATCCGGACTGCGCGAACGGCTGCCTGACGGACAGCCGCGCGAGGTGCAGCCCCTGGCGGACGAACTCAACGCACTGCTTGTGCAGAACGCCGCAAATCTGGAACGTGCGCGCCGGCACGTTTCGAATCTCGCGCATGGCCTGAAGACGCCGCTCGCGACCCTGGCACTTGCGTTGCCGAAAGGATCCCGCAGCGACAGCGACCTCCATGATCTCGTCACGTTGATGGAACGCCGGATCCGTCATCATCTCGGCCGCGCACGATCGGCAGCGACCGGCGGCCCGGTGCGGACGAGAACGGCAATCGCGTCGCGAGCACGCGATCTCGTTCTGGTTCTCACCAAGGTGAATGCTGAAAAGCCGATCACGTTCATAGACGAGCTTCCATCCGACCTCGTCGTGGCTTGTGAGCCTCAGGATGTTGACGAGATGCTTGGCAACATCCTCGAAAACGCATTCCGGTGGTGCCGCATGAAGGTTTCCATGAGAGCAAGCCTGCAAGGCCGCGATGTTATTCTCACGATCGAGGACGACGGACCCGGATTGTCCCCGGAGCAAATGGCGAAAGCCATGCAGGCGGGTCAACGACTCGACGAAAGCTCGCCGGGCTTCGGCTTTGGCCTCTCGATCACACGAGAGCTTGCTGAGCTCTATTCCGGCTCTCTCAACCTGGACCGATCGGCGCTTGGCGGCCTTCTCGTGTCCTTGCGCCTTCCGCGCGGTGACATGGACGCGGAGACACCGTTCGGACGGACGCCATGAACCATGCGGCATGACCAGACGCATTCTTTGTCCGGTCACGAACCTGTCCTACCACGCCAATCCGGACAAGCGAACCGGCTTCCGTCTTTCTGAATTGCCGCGCGCCTGCGACCTTTTCGAAGTGGATGAATA
>CAZOOO010000008.1:0-33939 GCA_964581435.1 uncultured Hyphomicrobiales bacterium
TCCGTGCTGCACTTTTACTCCGGCCGGCCGCTGCAAAATCTCTCCGGCGTTGACATTCCGTTACTCCTCGCGGATGGCCCGCCGGAGATCGTCGCAGGCCGAAACGGGCAGGGCAAACAGGCGGAAGACGCGGTCGGCCGCCGCGAGCTTGAACTCCCGGCCCTTGTCGATGCTCACCTTGTCGCCCGTGCGCAAGCGCAGCGGAGACGAGACGCGAACGAATAGTCCGCCCGGCTCCGGTCGGATGTCCGCCGCTCCGCCGTCATTGCCTTCCTCGGCGTTCATGTAGCTTTCGCCCGTCAGCAGGCAGCGGGCGCCCGGTCCTCCCAGGTTGGTGACCTGCCCTTGGGCGTTGACCTTCTCGCCGCCGAACGGATGCTCGCATAAGGCGACGGCGCGCCGGACCTCCGGGTCGCCCCGTCGTGCCAGTTCGATACGCAAATAGTCCCGAGGTGTGGTGATCGTGCTGCCCGGCATCGGTTCACGGCTCACCAGGATGCGGATGCGCGTGACGGTCTGCGCCCTACTTTTCGCCAGATGCGCTGCGTCGTAGACGCGCTCAAAGCAGGCCTTGGCGTCGGGCGCGCGGCCAAGGACGCCCGAGACGGCGTGGGCTGGAATCGCGCCGGATAGCGACGCTGCGGCGAAAATGAAAGCAAGGCGCATGGATCACCTCATCGATCAGCGGATGACCGTGCATTCCAGACAGGCCATCGTCAATCAACTGCCCCTCGGGGTGACGTTCGCGAAAGACCGGCAAGTTTCACCATAGTAGTTTCCGCCGCAACCGGCACCGATCAAACCAGACCGCGAGGAGAAAGCCAGCCTCGTCGCGGGGTACGCTCGGCTGATGAAGGGCGGGAAAGAAAGCGGCACCTGTACCCTCAGGAAGGCCAAGAGCGCGGTGAGGCAGGGGCGGAGTAGAAGTTCCTCCATCCGCGGCAGGACCGGTGCGGAGAATCCTTCTCCCGGACGGGAGCGGGGAAGAGGCGTCGTACTACCTCCCGAAGGCCTTGCGCAGGACTTCTTCGTTCTCCTCTTGCCGCCTCCTGTCCTCTGCGGCGCGCTGCTTCGCTTCCTCCTGCATTCGCTTTCGCGCATTCTCCCGGTCCCTACGGTCTTCGGCGGCCCTGTAACGGGCCTCCCGTGCCGCGCCCTGCCCGTCGAGCTGCCAGAGCCCGGCGATATTGGCCAGGCAGGCGGCAATGCCTACCGACAGAACCGAGATCTGTACGACTTGCCAGAGCGACAGCGTCCGGGGATCGTCGCCCATGGCCACGCTCTCCGGGCGAACGCCGGAAGGAGCTTGCACCGGGACGCTCTGCGCTCCCTGCCCCATCGCCGCTCGGCCCCGGAAGGCCAGCCACCGGCGCGTCACCGCCTGGCGGAGCTGTTGTCGTTCGGCCGCGACGAGCTCGTGGTGCAGGGCGACCTTCACCGTCTCGCGATCCGGAATGAAACTGCCGTTCCAGCCGGGGCCGCGCAGCCAGAACGAGTTCACGTGGAGAACGGTCTCGTAGAATTGCCGGGACACCACGATCACGGTCACATCGGAATGAAGCACGGACTTGTGCAGAGTCGGGCCTCTGGCGATAAACCAGTTGGGGTTCAAGAGCCTCGTGACGATGTTGGCGGCCTCGACGGCCTGCACCTCGTGCCAGGGAATGAGGACCTGCTTGACCCAGGGAATCCGGTAGTGGATGCCGGCCGGCGAGAGCGTGAAGAGCGGTTTGCCCGGCGCCCTGCGCGCCCGCAGCGCAACCGTGATGACGCCGATGCCCGTCGCCAGGGCCAAGGCGACGAAGAGATCGTGGCCCCATGACGAAGCCTTGTCATTGGCATCGGCCAGGACGAGGAGGACGAGCCCGATGAAGATCAGCAGCAGGCCGGTCGGAAGCAACCGGGCGACACTGGCGGTGGCACGGTATTCCAGCGTTCCATGAAGGTCGCGATCCTCGTCGTCCACGGCTCGGCTCCCGGCTTTGACAATGAGCGTGAACCGCCCCTTGTCGGAGGAGCGGTCTTGCCACAGTGGCCGAACGCATCTGCACCAGCAAGGGGGCGGATCGGTGCGGCGTGGAAACAAGCGCCCAGCTCCGGAGCCATCCGCCTGGCGCAGCTGGAGCGATTTCTCAACGATTATCCTCTGCGCGACTGCGCTCTCGCCGGCAGGGAGGAACTTGAAGGCATTGAAACATCGCGCTACGAATACACTTGGCACGTGGATCGGAAGCAAGGATCGTCTGCCCTGTCAATTGCACGCTGGAGCGACGCTGTCGAAGATCGCGTACAGTAACTCGACCGTGCCAGCGCTCGGGAAATAGGATCAGGCGAGTGGGCCGCATCCGGGAGTCCATGATTACCATGGTGCCAGCACCGCTGTCCTGCGGCGAGGAGGGCAGCCCGTGAATGCGACCGCGGTTGGCGAAAGCTCCGACAGGCCTGCCGAATATCAGTCCAGCTACCGCCGAACCGCCTTGGCGATCCCCTGCTTGCTGGCGGTCGCCGTGATTTTTGTCGCCGGAGCGATCGCGATCCGGCGCTTCGTGGACGGCCGCAACCTCGAGACGGCGCTGTTCATCGAGGCTGGCGTGACGGTTCTGTCGCTCGGCGTGATCATGGCGGCGGCCTTTCGCGTTCATCGCTGGACGATCCGACAGGATAGCGTCGACATTCGCGAGCGCCCCAGGATTCCGCTGACGGGGCTGTCCCGCCGCACGATCGTGACATTCCCCGAGATCGCCGCGCTCCGCAACGTCGAAAGCGGCTTCGAGCGCCTCATCGAAATCACTACGCGCGACGGGCGGCGTTTCCGTCTGTCGCAGGCCATGACAGGAGGATCTCGCGACTTCGCACGTCCCGATCCCACCGCCGATCTGAGCGCCTTCGCCCTCTCGATCCGCGCTGCCGCGGAGAAGGCGAGCCATGCATTGCCTTCGGCGTCGGAGGGTCTCGGCTTCTGGAATACGGCCGTCGGCCTGGCGTTCCTGACGATCATGTTCATGATCTCGGTTCTGATCGCCGGTGTCGTGGCCTGGGCGTTGTGGAGCGGCATGACCACCAGCCCGCGGCCCCGCGGCGGCGAGGCGATCGCGATCCTTCTGCTGCTTCCCGTCGGCGCCGGCTATCTACTGCTCAAATCCTGGAGGCGCCGCGCTGCCGTTCACGCATCTCTGGCGACGCCTCGGGGAGGATAGCGGCTCATCCGGCCCATTGTGGGCGAGTCGGAAGGATACCCGTCCCGGAAAGGTCGGGCGAGGAGCCAGTTTGTACCGTCAAAATCGTAGCTGAGTCGTCATGCTCGACATCCGACATATGACGGACGCAGCCCTCTGACCGACGGGCTATCAGAGGCTACGGCAGCATTCTGTTGCGCTACGCTTTGGAGCATATCGGGCCGAGCATCGCATCCGGTCCGATGATCCAACGGTTTCCGGTCTTTTCCGGGGTTGCGAATGACAGGCCGTTCCAATCATGACAGAGCCGATGCTGGTTCCGTGACCGGCACCACCGACAGCATCGACGCGCTGCTTCGCGTGAGCCAAATCCCATGACGCCGAACTACAAGCGCAATCTCGCCCTGATCCTCATCGTCATCAATGCGGGTTATCTTCTGTTCGCGTTGTTCACCGGACGCATGGAGGGCCTCGGCGGCCTGCCGGACCTCTTTACGAACCTGCACGACGTTCCAACCACCTTTGCCCGAAAGCCGGTATCCTTCGTCTTCGGCTTTGCCGCCCATGCCCTCATTCTCGGGATGGGAATCAGGTTCCTGCGCGAGGCACGGAAGGAGGGCGAGGGATGATCCGGGCTGCTGTCGTCCTGTTGATCTGGGCGAATGTTTCCGGCGTGGCGCTCGCGCAGGATAATCCGGGTCTGGCGGCCTGCACAGATGGGATCCGCTCGCCTCAGGAGCGGGAGACCGCATGCAGGAGACTCGCCGGTAACGGCACCTTGGATGCCGAGACGAGGAGCCGGGCCGTCACCGGCCTGGCGGAAGCCCTGAGCGCCAGGGGCGACTGGGATGGCCTGCTCGCGCTGGGGAGCGCCCAGCTCGCACGCGATCCATCAGGTCGCCTGGGCCACGCCATGGTCGGCATGGCCTATCTCCGCCGCCAACAGCCCGGCGATGCGGAACGCGCTCGCGATGCCTATGGCGAGGCGCTGCGCCGGTTTCCAAAGGCATTCCTTTTTGCAAACAACCGCGGGGTGGCGCGCTCCATGCTCGGGGACGCCGAGGGGGCATTGGCGGACCACAGCCTCGCGCTGAGCCTCGAGCCAGGCTACCCGCCGGCCCTGATCGCGCGCAGCAGCCTGCTGAATGCGCGCGGCGATCACGCTTCCGCAATGGCGGACGCCGACCTCGGTTTGAGATCCGCTCCCGATAATGTCGCTTTGCTCGAACAGCGGGCTCGTGCCCTGGCGGGCCTCAACCGCCTGCCCGAAGCAATTTCGACACTCGATCGTGTCGTCGCGCTGGCTCCGAAGCGACCGATGATCCATTTCCGGCGTGGTCTCGCCAAGGCCGAGCTCGGGCAGGCCGAAGCGGCCATCGCGGATTTCACGCAGGAGATCGTCGTCAATCCGACATTGCCCGGCGCCTATGTCCAGCGTGGCCGGCTGGTCTTCGATACGCAGCGGAATGCGAACCGCGCCATCGCCGATTTTGATCGCGCCATCGAAATTGCGCCCGGTTTTGCGATGGCCTGGTCTCAGCGGGCGCGGGTCAGGCTGCACGGCGGCGATCCGTCCGGAGACGCCGAGCGGGATGCGACGAAAGCGCTGGCGCTCGACCCCAAGGATCCGGTCGCGAAAGTTACGCTGGCGCAAATTCTCGACGGCAAGGGCCGAGCGAACGAGGCGCTGGTTCTCCTGAACGAGGCGGTCGAGCAGATGCCTTCGGTCGTGGAGGCCCGCCTGTTGCAGATCGGCGTCATGATGCGGCTGGGCCTTCACGAGGGCGCGTTGCAGTCGGCGCGAGCAGGCCTTCGGTTGGAGCCCGCCAATCTCGACCTGATCGATGTCGAAGCGGCGAACCTTCTGCGGCTGGGGCGCGTGAGCGAGGGCAGGGCGGCGCTCGACCACGCCATTGCTCAGGGTCGGCGCCGCGCCTCGACCTATGCGAACCGCGCCGCCCTGGCGCTTGCGATGCGAGATTTCACGCTGGCCGAGGGCGACGTTGCGGCCGCTTTGCGCCTGGAGGGCGGCCACCCGGAAGCGAATGCCCTGTCGGCGCTTCTGGCCTTGCGCGCCAAGGACCGGCGCAAGGCGGAAGCCGCCGTGGCAATCGTGTTAGTGGCGGACCCGGGCCATCCGATCGCGCTGGCCGTGCAGGCCGAAATCCTGCGTCAGTCCGGAAAACCGGCAGATGCGCAGCGATCGCTGGTGCTGGCACGGAAAAGGGATCCGAATGCTGCGGAGATCGTCAGGCTCATGCTCGGGTCATGAGTGCAGATGCGCGGCTCAACGCGTGGCCGCTGCATTCCGGTTGACGTCGACTTCGACGACGCGTCAGGCCGCAAGAGCCTGATGTCCCTCAAGCACAAAGCCGTCGGCGTGCGGATTCCGATTTGGACCGGCCACCATTCCGATAATTGATGGAGCAATCACAGCACGATTGCACTTGTGCAGAGCGCCCATCAGGCGCTGGGTGCTCTTTTGCTTTCGCCGCCGCTCACCTCGCGCGCGTGAAACGAGTCAGCATCTCCACCGGCCGGTTCGGGATGCAGGATCGGCCCGACCCGTCGTCGATGGTCAGGCTATCGCCCTGCACCTTGACCGAACAAGAGCGCGATCCGTCGCCGTTCTCCTGGCTGAGGGTCACTTTGCCGAACCAGCCGGCCTTCCAGCGCAAGTGCAGGATCGCCCGCGGCGCGGCTGGACTGTAGACATAGCGGAACGTGCCATCCTGGCTGAATTCCATCATCTTGGTTGGGTCTTCCACGGCCTGCCAAAGGCCAACCAGCTTGTCGTCCGCCGCCGCGGCCTGCACCGTGGCAAAGAACAAGATGAATGCAGCGGTTTTCATCAGGCGATTTCCTCTCACTGGCCGGACGATCTTATGACGGCCGTCCGCGTTGCCGTGGCCGCGATGATCGGCCCGAGCCGGCTTTCCATTCGAGTGTCGTCATCGGCAGGCACCGCCTGCAGGCGCCGAAGCAGCATCTCAATCCATATCATCGTCGTCGCCAAGATCTGGTTCGGAGCCGCTGGTCTCGTCCGCCGGCAGGACCGGAAACTCTCCTGCCAGCAGTTTGTCCTTGCTCAGCAGACCGGCGTCTTCGAGCGCCTCCATGTCCGGCAGGTCGCGCAGGGTGTTGAAACCGTAATGCGACAGGAACTCTCTGGTGGTGACATAGGTGTAGGGCACCACCAATGCCCACTCATCGTCCGATACATCCGACGGATACGGCTTGCGTGGTTCGTCCATCACGCAACACTCAGAAGTTACTGTTAATCAGTCCCTAACAGCCTGCTAGATCACGATGATCCTGGATCGAATCGATCCAGGATCATGAACGTGATCGATTCCAATATTTTGAGACGCGGGATGCGGGCGGAAAACCGCTGCACACTTTTCCTCATCCCGCTCTAGAGCTTCGTTTCTGATTCAATCAAAAGCGGGGCTGCGGCGCGCCCTTCCTGATTGAAGCGCAGCCTCCTACGCGCGGGCCGCCGCTTGGGGTAACGGCATGCCCGGAACCAGCGGCGGCGCGCTGACGCGATTGGGCCGATAAAGACCGCGCTTGCCGGGGCAAGGCAGGAACGCCTCGGTCAGCCCGACCACGGTTTCGGCAGCACCGAGCGCAAGGAAGCCGTCAGCTTCCATCTGCTTCGCAAGCCGCGCGAAGACGCCGATTTTGGTTTGCTGATCGAAATAGATCAGCACATTGCGGCAGAAGACCACGTCGAAGGTCGAAAGATGGGAAAAATCCCGCAACAGGTTGAGCTGGCGGTGCTGAACCATCGCGCGAATGTCGGGGTTGATCTGCCAGAGTTCGCCAACCTGCTTGAAGTACTTGACCAGCAACTGCACGGGCAGTCCGCGCTGCACTTCGAACTGACTATAGAGGCCGGCGCGCGATTTTTCGAGCACCTCGTTCGACAGATCGGTGGCGATGATCTCGGTGCGCCAGCCTGCGAGCGTCGCACCGCATTCCTTCAGGCACATCGCGATCGAATACGGCTCCTGCCCGGTCGAACCCGCGGCGCACCAGATCCGCAAGTGCCGGCGAGCCGCGCGGGCCTGGAGCAGCGCCGGAATCACGGTCTCGCGCAGATGCTCGAACGGCGTCTTGTCGCGGAAAAAGAAGGTTTCGTTGGTGGTCATCGCCTCGACGGCGTCGACCGTCAGAGCCGCAGCGCCGTTCTTTATTTTTTGCACGAGGTCGCCGATGCCCGAGAGGCCGGCCCTGCGTGCGAGCGGAGTCAACCGACTCTCGACCAGATATTGCTTGTCGGCGGCAAGATCGAGGCCGGACCGCTCCTTCAGCAACTTGCGCAAGTACTCGAAATCAAGCGGTGTCACAGACGGTCTCCCGCAAATAACCGAACCAGCTTCGGGGCGATTTGTTGAAGCGGCAGAACGGCCGCGCAAATTCCGGCCTGGGCGGCTGCGCCCGGCATTCCCCACACCACGCTGCTCGCCTCATCCTGGGCGATGACGCTTCCGCCCGCGGCGGCGATCTGCCTGCCGCCGCGCATTCCGTCCGATCCCATCCCGGTCAGGATGACGGCCAGAATACCGCCCTGCCAGACGTCGATCGCCGAGGTGAACAGCGGATCGACGGCCGGTTTGCAGAAATTCACCGCCGGACCGTCGTCCAGAACGATGACGGCGTCTGCTCCTTTTCTCACCACCCGCATGTGGCGGCCGCCGGGTGCGAGATAGATATGACCCTGCTTCACGGCCTCCTGATCCGCTCCCTCATGCGCCGGTCGCCCTGCGGCCCGCGCCAGGTGCTCGGCGAGAATGGTGGTGAACGTCGGCGGCATGTGCTGGGTGATCAGCACCGGGCAGCGGTCGATCACCGGCCCTATTCCGGCCACCAGCGTCATCAGCGCCTGCGGCCCGCCCGTGGACGAACCGATCAGCAGCGCGCGCGGGACGCGGGCGCCGAACGGACGCAGCGTTGGCAGGGAACGGCTTCTCGCAGGAGCGGCTTGAGCAAAACGCAGTTCCCGTTCGCGCTGGACCAGCGACGGTGAAGCGACCGTCGCCGGACGACGGCGTTTTGCGGCGAGGTGCCGGATCTTCCGCAGCAGATCGTGCTTGAAGATATCGGCCGCCGCGACCTCGCGCGTGCTCTCGGGCTTCGTAATGTAATCGGCGGCGCCGAGCGACAGCGCCTTGAAACTGATCTCCGCGTTGCGACGGGTCAACGTCGAGGCCATGATGACAATAAGGTCGCGCTTCCTGGCCAGCAGTTGCGGCAGCGCGGAAATGCCGTCGAGTTCGGGCATCTCGATATCGAGAACCACGACATCGGGATCGGCGCGCTCGACCCGGTTGACGGCGTCGAGCCCGGTGCGCAGCGAGGCCGCGACCACCATGTCGGGCTCGGCGTCGATCCACCGGGACATCAGTCCGCGGATAACGACGGAGTCATCGACCACCATGACGCGCAGCGGCTCCTGCTTTCCCGGATCCAGAGCCGCCGGGCTTGTCACAGCAATACTCATGCCCACCCCACGCAACGACTGAAAAATATCCGATCGGCCAATCGCGACGCGATTCAGATCAAGCCGATTTCCTGAAATTTCGCCGTCACGATGTCCTTGTCGAACGGCTTCATGATGTACTCGTTGGCGCCGGCGTGGAGCGCGCGGGCGATGTGCGCTACATCGTTCTCCGTGGTGCAGAACACCACCTTCGGCTGATCGCCGCCGGGCATCCGGCGCAGGTTGCGAAGAAATTCGTAGCCGTCCATGACCGGCATGTTCCAGTCCAAAAGCACGGCATCAGGCAGTTCATGCCTGCAAACCTCCAGCGCCTTTTCGCCATCCTCCGCCTCGACGATGCGGAGGTTGAATCCCTCCAGGATACGTCGCGCAACCTTGCGAATGACACTCGAATCGTCAACGATCAGGCACATTTTCATTTCCGCCTCCGTGTCTTTTCAGCGCTTTTTCCCCGCGGCCGGCGCCTGCCTTAAGCTGCAAGCTTGTCCGGTGCGATCTCCAAAACACGATCGACATCGAGAACGACCATCAACTGCCCATCCAGCCGGTACACACCTGCCGACAGTTCCGCCATCCGCAGATCGAGATTTGCCGGATTGACCTCGCGGCCTTCATCCGGGAGTTTCATGACCTCGCCGATCGAGTCGATCAAAAGTCCGTAGGACTCGCCGCGCAGTTCGACGCCGACCGCCATCGGCCGCCGATCGGCTTCCCCCTTGGCAAGCTTGAGCCGGGCGCGCATATCGATCGCGGTGACGATACGGCCGCGCAGATTCAGGACGCCCGCGACATCGTCCGAGGCCAGCGGCACGCGGGTCAGGCGTTCCGGCTTGAACACGTCCTGCACCCGCGAGATCGGCAGCCCGAACAACTGCCCGCCAATCGACGCGGTGACGTATTCGGTGAGCGCGCTTTGTGTATGGTTTACCGTGGTCATGATCCGGTCCTTCATGCCGCCCGGCAAATTTCGGCGGTCTGCTCCTTCAGTGCGGCGATCAGCCCGGGCCGATCGAACTTGGCGACGTAGTCGTGGAAACCGGCCTGACGGCCCCGCTCGATCGCGGCCGGAGAAATCATCGAGGACAGCGCAATGATCGGCGTGCCGTTCAAGCGATTATCGGAGCGCACCGTCTCCGCGAATTCGAAGCCGTTCATATCAGGCATTTCGATGTCCGTGAGGATCACATCGAACTCCTGACCCGAGCGCAGCGCGACGAGACCTTCCTGCGCGTTGGTCGCAAGCCGGACCTGATAGCCCGCGGCCTTGAGAACCGGCGCAAGCATGTTGCGGAAGAAGGCGCTGTCATCCACCAGCAGCACCGACCGCGCGGTGACGGCCGCGCGCATTTCCTTGCGCATGAACCAATCGGCGAAGGCCATCGGCAGGAAATGACCGATGTCGATCACGTCCGTCGCCCGGCCCTTGATGACGGCGGAGCCGAGGATGCCTGGCCTGCTGCTCGCTACCTCGATGTTCAGACGCTCCTCGACGATGTCGATGATCTCATCGACCACCAGTCCCGCCGCCCGGCCGTCATCAGCGAAGACAAGAATCGGTTGCGTCCCGTCCGTTCCAACCGCAACGCCGTCCATCCGCACCAGCGGCATGAGCTGATCGCGGTACTGCACCATATGGCGGTCGTCTGAGATCTCGATCCTGTCGACCGCGATCTCCTCCAGTCGCGTGACGAGCGCGAGCGGCACGGCCTTGGGCTGATCCGATCCGGCACGGAACACCAGAAGCGACGTCTGCTCGGCGACGCCGGCGCGCGCTGCATTCTCGTCGGCGATCTCCTGCTGCGTCGCGACCGATGCGCCGAGCGCATGGGCGGCTCCGTTCGGGTCGATGATCATGATCACAGCGCCGTCGCCCAGGATGGTGTTGCCCGAGAACATGCCGATATGCCGCAGCATGGTCGACATCGGCTTGACCACGATTTCCTCGGTATGGAACACGGCGTCCACGACGATGCCGAAGGTCTGGTTACCGACCTGCGCGACCACGATGAAGCCGTTCTCGGGATCGCTGTCCGCGTCGTCGTCGATCTTCAGAAGCGTCTTCAAGTGCATCAACGGCAAAAGCTTGTTGCGCAGCCGCAGCACCGGCGTGTCCCTGATCCGCTCGATACGGTGCTCCGAATTGGCGCGCGCGCGCACCAGCTCGACCACCGAGAGCTGCGGTATCGCAAAGCGATCGCCCGCGGCCTCGACGATCAGCGCCGACACGATCGCCAGCGTCAGCGGAATCTTGATGATGACGCTCGACCCCTCGCCGGCCACCGACTTGATGTCGATGACGCCGCCGATCTGATCGATATTGGTCCGCACCACGTCCATGCCGACGCCGCGTCCCGACACGCTGGTCACGGCCGCGGCGGTGGAGAATCCCGGCGCGAAGATGAATTTGTGGATCTGCGCCTCGGTCATCCTCTCGATTTCGGCTTCGGTTGCCAGGCCGTTTTGAATCGCCTTGGCCTTGATGCGCCCGGTGTCGAGGCCGCGGCCGTCGTCGGCGATGCGGATGATGATATGGCCGCCCTCGTGATACGCCGAAAGGCGGATCGCGCCTTGCTCCGGCTTGCCCGCCCTGACGCGCTCGGCCGGTGTTTCCAGGCCATGATCGGCGGAATTTCGCACCATGTGCGTCAGCGGATCCTTGATGAGATCGAGAACCTGACGATCGAGTTCGGTGTCGGCGCCGTGCATCTCGAGTTCGATCTGCTTGCCGAGTTCGCTCGAGAGGTCACGCACGATGCGCGGCAGCTTCTGCCAGGCGTTGCCGATCGGCTGCATCCGCGTCTTCATGACCCCTTCCTGCAACTCCGCGGTGACATTGGACAGCCGTTGCAGCGGCACCTTGAATTCGCTGTCTTCGTGGCGGCGGCTGATCTCGAGCAGCTGGTTGCGCGTCAGCACAAGCTCGGACACCATCGTCATCAGGTGCTCCAGCGTATCCACGTTGACGCGGATCGACTGGTTGGCGATCCGATCGCCTTCCGGCGTGTCCTCCGCTTTCTTCGGAGCAGCCTTTACGACCGGCTTCGAAACAACCGGCGCCGCGGACGCTGCGGGCGCGGACTGAGAAGCAAGCACGGCCGGCTCGACCTCGGTCTCACGGAACGCGCGCTCGAGATCGTCGAGCGACGTCTCGCCGGGGCGCAGAGGCCGTTCGAGAACCTGATAGGTGAGCGTTCCCGCCGTTTCCTGGGCAGGCGCTTCCGAAGCCGGCTCGGCAGCCGGCGCGCCGTGCTCGGCCATGTGATGCAATGCATCGATCAGATCGGCATCGGCTCCCTCCGGCTCCGCTCCTGTCGCCTCGAGCCGGCCCAGAATGTCCTTGATGCGATCGATGGTGGAGAGAATGAGCGTCACAGCCTCGCCGGTCACGGCCATGCCGTCGCGAAACTTGCCCATCAGCGTCTCCGCCGCATGAGCGAGCGCTTCCAGCCTCGGAAGGCCCAGGAAACCGCACGTGCCCTTGATGGTATGGACCAGCCGGAAGATATTATCCAATATCTTCGCGTTGTTCGGATCCTGCTCGAACCGGACGAGCTGATTGTCGACCGTGTCCAGACTTTCGTTGGTCTCGGTCAGGAACTCGCGAAGAAGATCATCCATGTCTTCCGGCCTTCGAAACGCCGAGGCGACGTCGTCGCGCCTTTCACGGCCGGGCCAGTTTCAACGCAAACCGTTAATATTGGTTGAGTACATCAAAAGAACGCGCCAAGCGTGCACTCTCGCAAACACGGATACCGGTTCGCGTGAAGACAACGCGTCGAAACAACAATCCAGGGCCTCGCTTCTGATTCGATCAGAAGCGAAAATGCGCAATAAACCATTTGTTAACCTGCCGGCGGGGCGAGGCTTAGAGCATGATCCGATCAAGTTGAAACGGATCATGCTCCGGAGATTATTGTCTGGTCGCGTTTTCTTGCGGCGAACCGGCATCCCCTTCGCCGGAAAATGCTCTAACGAGCGGTCGCGACCACCTTGTCGCCGTCGGCGGCCAGGGAGATGCTGATGCCGCAGGCGTCGGCCAGCAGACGGGTATAATAGGGTTGAACCGCGTGGGTATCGACGGTGCCGGACGGACCGGACGCCAGAAGATCGGCGATGGGCTGCGGCACGCGGGCGTTCAGCCCGGCGGCGGTGATCCGAAAGCCCATGGCCTCGCCCTCACCGAGCGGGTCGACCGTCAGCACCCCCCCGCGGGGAATCGTCTGCTGCGCGATCACCAGCAGGTTGAGCAGGAGCTTCACCCTGTTCTTCGGCAGCAGCAGGCGCGGCAGATTCCAGGCGAGCGTGATCTTGCCGTCCTCGAAATGACCCTTTGCCATGTTCTGCGCATCGCCCAGGTCGATCTGCGCGCCGGCCGAGCCCGCCGCCCCGAAGGCGAGGCGACAAAACTGCAGCCGCGCCGACGCGGTTTTGGCGCTCTTGCGGATGAGATTGAGGGCAAACTCGCGATCGTCCGGCTTGGGATCGTCGTCCAGCACCTCAAGTCCGTTGACGATTGCGCCGACGGGACTAATGAGATCGTGACAGACGCGTGAACAGAGCAGTGCCGCGAGTTCGAGCGCGTCGGGAGCAGGACCGGGAGACGATGTGCCAGACATAAAACCTGTTCCTGGGATCTGTTTCGGCAACTCCGCAGCAGGCGGACACGGCGAATCAAACAATCATCAGGGCTTGATACACGGCCTGAGGCCGCGCTGCCACCTTGAGGCGGCCGCCGCCGTCCTCCAGCGCACCACAAGGACGCTTCGAACGTGCCGGTGATCGACCCTCAATCCGCCGCGGCGCTGATGGATTCCCTCACGAACCTGGTCGCGAAGGCCGGCGCCGCCGTGCTCACGGTCAATCGCGACCGCATGACGATCGGCGGCAAGAGCGACGGCTCTCCGGTCACAGACGCGGATCTCGCCTCCGACAATGTGATCGCCGAAGGACTCGCGCGGCTCCGCCCCGATATTCCGGTGCTGTCCGAGGAGCGCATGCATCTGGCGACACCGCCTTATGCCGGAAGCTTGTTCGTGATCGATCCGCTGGACGGCACCAAGGAATTCATCGCCGGCCGCAACGAATACACGGTGAACCTCGCGATCGTGACGAATGGGGTCCCGCTGCTCGGCATCATCGGCGCGCCGGCGCTCGGGTCGATCTGGCGCGGCCTTGTCGGGCGCGGCGCCGAGCGCCTCACCGTCGCCTCTGATGACACAAGTGTCGGCGTCGCGGAGCCGATCAAGACCCGGCCGCTTCCCGGACCAAACTCTCAATGGATTGCCGCCGTCAGCCGTTCCCACGGCGACAGCCGCTCGAACGCCTTCATTGCCCGCCGGCCCGGCGCGGTGCGCAAGCCGCTCGGTTCCGCCGTCAAGTTCTGCCGGATCGCGGAAGGCGCCGCCGATATCTATCCGCGCCTCGCCCCGACCTGCGAATGGGACGTCGCGGCAGGCCACGCGCTGGTCACCGCCGCAGGCGGCAAGGTCACGGACGAACGGGGTGCGCCGCTGCGTTTCGGTGAAGCGCGGGACGGGTTTCTGGTGCCGGGGTTCATCGCCTGGGGCGACCCGTCCGCCGCGCCCTGAGTTTCAGAAACCGGGCCAGCGCTACTGCGCGAGGGTCTCCTTCAGCACGGCCCAGCGGCGCGCCGCCTCGCGCAGATAGCGCGCGGGATCGGCTGCGAAAGCCGCGCGGCTATCCTCACGGCCGAACAGGTAAAGCCGTTCGCCGACGATCAGCCACAGCCGCGCGGTTCCGGCGCGGATTACGCCCCGCGCAATGTCCACCGGATCGTAACCGCCGAAACGCGGACGATAAACATCGGGGTCGGCGATGAAAAAAACGCGGTTGTCGGGATTGCTGAAGCGCCAGACGGCGCCGCCCTGCGACACCTCGTAGTCGGAGAGACCCGGCACCGGCCGTGCGTCGGTAAAAAAAGCCACGGGATCGAACCCGCCGATCGCAAGCCCCGTATACCGGTCGACCACGACCCGTTCGGAAGTACCGGCCCGCGCCGCCAAATCGATGTCCGGGACAGCGAACCCGCACCCCAGCGAGGCGATCACGGCTATTGCGAGGCGCAAGCCATTCCTTTCCTGCCGCCGTGCCGTCATAGTTGGTGCCGATAACTCTCGAATCGAGGGGACGATCGCCGCATCCTACGAACCGCGTGTCAGCATCAGGTTAAGGACGCAGTGACAAGTTTTGCTACTTTGGGGTGCTTTACTTGGGGTGCTTTTTCATGACTTTCATTTCGCGCCTTGCAGCGGTCGCGCTCGCTGCGGTGATGTTCGCGATTGTGCCGGCTTCCGCCCAGCAATCAGCGCCGTACCAGACGCCGCCGGCACAGCCGTACCAGGCGCAGCCGTACCAGGCGCCGCCGGCGCATCGGAACGGCAGTCCCGGCACCTATTCGTCGGATGAACTCCTCAAATCCGGAACCCGGTTCTTCGGCAACGTCTCACGGGGTCTCGCATCCGTCATCGAGCGTGCGGTGAGCCAGTGGGGCCTGCCGAACGGCTACATCCTGGGCGAGGAAGGCTCGGGGGCCTTCGTGGCGGGCCTGCGCTACGGCGAGGGCACCCTCTACACCAAGAATGCCGGCGACCTGAAAGTCTATTGGCAGGGGCCGTCCGTCGGCTTCGACTGGGGCGGCGACGGCGCCCGAACCATGACGCTGGTCTACAACCTGCCTGCCACGAACGCGATCTATCAGCGGTTCGCCGGCATCGACGGTTCGGCCTATATCGTCGGCGGCTTCGGAATGACGGCACTGACCGCAAACAACATCGTGCTGGTGCCGATCCGCTCGGGTCTCGGACTCCGGCTCGGCGCCAATATCGGCTATTTGAAATATACGCCGCAAGCGACCTGGAACCCGTTCTAACCTCCTTAGCGCGCATTCAGCGAAAGCGAATGCGGTTCTTGCATCGGAATACGCGCAAGGCTACCGACCGAGCGCCTTTTCTCGCGGCCGTTCCGCCTGGCCGGAAAAACGGTTCGAGGCGTAGTGCTGGCGTTTTGCCGGCCGCCCATGGCATGGTGGCCGGATCCTTACCGGCCTGTCCCGGATTGTGGAGCGTTGCCCATGGTCGAGCCGATCATGTATCTGGCGATCGGTTTTCTGGTTTCGATGCTGTGCGGGCTGACGGTCATGCCGCTCGTGCATAACCGCGCCGTCCGTCTCACCATCAAACGCATGGAAGCTGCTACTCCGATGTCGATGGCCGAAATCCAGGCCGACAAGGATCAGTTGCGCGCCGAATTTGCGATGTCGGCGCGACGGCTGGAAATGCGGGTCGACCAGCTCAAGAGGAAGGTCACCAGCCAGTCCGCCGAACTCGGCAAGAAGGCCGACGCGATCAACCGCCTGAAGGTGGAGCTCGGCGAGAAGAACGAGAGGATATTCAGCCTGGAAGAAGGCGGGAAATCGGCGGGGAAGCGTTTGCAGTCGGCCGAACAGGAGCTTGCCGCCAACGCCGAAATGTTGCGAAGCGTCGAGCAAACCCTCGCCGAGCGGCAGAAAGAACTCGGGCGGCTTCGCCAGGAGTTGTCGGACCGCTCGCTGACCGCCGAGGGCCGGCAAGCCGAACTGTTCGTGGTACGCGCGCAGGTCGAGCGATTGGACAGCCGCCTCAAGGAGGTCGAAGACGAACTCTCCGCCACGCATGCGCTGCTCGAGCAACAGCGCAATGAAACGGCGGTTGCCGCCCGGGAGCGCGACGAGGCCCGCAAACAGGTCGAGAACCTGGGTCAGCGCATCGTCAAGATTGACGGCCATCTCATCGACAAGACCAAGGACGCGGAAAGACTCGGCGGCCGGGTCAGAGAACTCGAAGCCGACCTCGCCGCGCAGACCACGGCGCTTGCCGAGCGAAATGCGAAGAACAGTGAGCTGCGGCGAGCCAAAACCGCCGCGGAGCGCGCCAACAGCGAGTTGCGTGACGAGATTTCGGCGCTGACCGGCGGCAAGTCTCCGCTGATCGACGGGCTGCGCAACGAAATGCTGGCGGCTGAGCGGGCGCTGCGCGCGGCCCACGACGAGCGAGCCAAATTGCAGCGCGACATCGACGTGCTCCAGCGTCAGGCGGAATCCGGTACGGTCGACCAGATGGAAAACGCGCTGCTGCGTGAGCATATCAATGACATCGCCGCCGAGATCGCGAGGCTGGCCATGACCATCGAAGGGCCGAATTCTTCGATCGAAGCCATCCTGGCGACGGCAGCTACCGGCCCCGCCAAGGCCGCGAAAACTTCCGCCGCGAAAACTTCCAACGGCTCGGCGGGAAACGGAGTGATTCCGGTCAGCACGCTGGCCGAGCGCATCCGCGCCCTGCAATCTCATGTCCCACGCGGCGGGCGCCGTCCGGGCTAGAGCGGATTTGGTTAGGTGGAATCAACTTCGTGATGCCCGGCTTTATGCCGGGCATCACCGTCTTAAGAATTTCAACGAAGTAAGACGGATGGCCGGGACAGGCCCCGGCAACCACCGATACTTGCCAAATCGCAGAAGGCGATCCTGATGGGCCGCCTTTCACGTTTTCCGGGCGGTCTCGTCGTTCAAGGCGACGGCTCAGACTGCCGCCCATACTCGAATAGCCCGCGGCCCGCCACGGATCGGCATTCCGCTGCATCAACCACGTCGCCGCCCGAATCACAATGAGCGTTTGCGGCGGTCTACTGAATCACCGCCGCAAACGGCATCAGCTACCAGCGATAGCTCACCCTGCCGAGCACGGTGCGCACGCGCCCGACGTTGCACTGAGTGAGACTGAAGCACCCCGTGACATACTGGTTGTCGAACAGGTTGGTGACATTGACGGAAAAACGCCAATTGTCGATGTCGTAGCGCGCCATCGCGTCCACCACCGTATAGGCGGGCGCGTTGAACGTGTTGTCCCAGTCTCCCGCGCTGGCCGAGACATAGCGCACGCCGCCGCCGAAGCCGAGCCCGCTCAGCGCGCCCTCGCGGATGGTGTAGTCGGCCCACAGCGACGCCAGATGCGGCGGCGTCGTGACCGGCCGTTTGCCGACATCACCGTCGTTGCTCCGGGTCACCCGTGCATCGTTGTAGGCATAGGCCGCGGTCAGGTTGAGATTGCTGGTCAGGCTGGCGACCGCCTCGAACTCGAAGCCGCGTGAGGCGACCTCGCCAATCTGTATTTGAAAATTGGGATGTGCCGGATCTGTCGTCGCGACATTCTGCCGCCGCAGATCGTAAACCGCGGCGGTGATCCGCAAATTCATGTCCTTGGGCTGATACTTGACGCCGGCCTCGTATTGCACGCCGGTCTGGGGCTTGAGCGGTGTCCCGTCAAACATCGTTCCAGCCGTGGGTGTAAAGGATTCGGCATAGCCGATGTAGGGAACAACTCCGCTGTCGAATTCGTAGCCAAGCCCGCCCCGCTTGGTGAAGGCCCGATCGTTCTGATTGGTGACGGTGGTCGAGCCACCATAGACATCGACGGTTCTGGTATCCGCCCAGTCGTGGCGTCCGCCGAGAGTCAGGATCCATCCGTCGAGCTTGATCTGATCCTGAAGGTAGATGCCGGTGAAATTCTGATCCTGCTGATTGCTACTAATAACGTTATTCGTCCAAACAATAGGCGAACCATAGATCGGCGCAAAAACATCGATCGGATCAATGGCCCCTAGATCATTAAATACATAAGCGTATCGACCCCGTCGATAGTCCACACCGAACAGCATGGTATGTTGTAGGGGGCCGGTCGTGGCCTTCAACTCGGCATGGTTGTCGACCGCAAATGTATCGGTCGTGTAGCGTTGTTGATACGCCCCACGATCGAGGGTACGCAAATCGGCCTGTAGACCCCACGGAAGGACTTCACGACGCTCCCAATTCTCTCGTGAGTATTGAAGGTTCTGCCTGAAGGTCAGACTGTCGGTGGCGTGGTGTTGAAGATTGTATCCCGCGAGGGTCAACTCCGTGTCGGTGCGGGTGAAATCAGGCTCGCCGATGAAGCGTGTGACCGGGATTCGGCCGTGTGGATTCGGCAGCGCCGTTCCATATGCGGGGAGACCATAATTCCATTTTCCCTGGTTTTTCTGATGCAGGCTGAAAGCAGTGATTTCAGTCTCTGCAGTCGGACGCCAGGTCACCGCGCCGGACAGGAACGCGCGCTTCTCGTTCGAGAAGTCGATGCCGTTACCGCCTTCGCGCAGCAGGCCGGTGAAACGATACAGCAGCGTCCTGTCGTCCGTCATCGGTCCGCCGAAGTCGAATGCGCCATTCCTCTGTTCGAAACTGCCGCCTTGAGCCTGAAATTCATGAATGGGTTTCTGGGACGGACGCTTGGTAACAAGGCCGATTACGCCGCTGGGCTGACCCTGACCGTAAAGAACCGAGGCCGGTCCGCGCATCACCTCGACGCGCTCCAGCCCGTAGGGCTCGATATCGGACCATGTCGTGGCGCTGCGCAGCCCGTTGAGATAGATCGACCCGCTAAATCCATCGGCGCCGAAGCCTCTTACCTGAAACCTGGGCGCGAATTGCTGCTGCCCGGTATACTCAGCCAGGACGCCCGGCGTGTATTGCAGCGTCTCGTTCAGGGTCTGGTTTCTCCGGGTCTCGATCTGGTCGCGCGTCACGACCGAGATCGACTGCGGCACTTCGATGATCGGCGTGTCGGTCTTGGTCGCGGTGGCGCTGCGGCTGGCGACAAAGCCGTTCACCGGACCCCACGCGGTCTCGCCCTGAATGTCGATGGTATCGAGCGCGATCGCGCCCGCCGGAGTCGCGCCGCCGGTGGCGGCAGTGTTTGGTCCGACAAGAGTAGCCGTACTGGCTCCGGTAAAACTGACATTGATTCCGGTGCCGGCGAGCAACGTTCGCAGCGCTTGCGCGGGCGGCAAGGCGCCGTTCACCGCAGTCGAGCGACGGCCATCAGTCAGGCGGGTGGAATAACCGACCTGCCAGCCAGTCGCGCGAATGAAGGCATCGAGCGCCGCCGGCAACGGCTGTGCCGGAATCGAGAACTGGACGGCCCGGCTCTGCGCCGAGGCCGGTTGTTGCGCCAATGACGGAGACGACAGGCTCGCGCCTGTGCAGCACAGGATCGTTGAAGCCAGCAGCCATGATGTCATGCGACGGAGGCTTTCTGCCCTAACGGGAACCTCCTGTTTGCTTTCTACCGCTTCAACTCGAAATGCCATTCTATAACGCCCCATTCAGCCCCCGGGTTCGCGCGCCCGCTGAATGCGAACGTCGCGCCCTATCCCTGAAGACTGAGGAGGGTCGCCAATCTCACAAAAAAAGTTTGCGCGGATCAGCGCAGCACGACGATCCCGCCCGGCAACACCGTCACGGTCGCGCCGGCGGCTTCCGCCAACGATTGAATCACAAGAAGCGGTTGATCCAGTTTGTAATCTCCGCTCACCGAGACCTGCTCGATCGCGCCGGTCATGACGAAGATCCGTCCGGGATAATAACGGCGCAGATCGTTCAGAACGTCTCCAAACGGCCGATCGTTGAAACGAATGCGGCCTTGCAGCCACGCGAGCGAACGCTCCGTATCAATTTTTCGGACTGGCGAGATCGAGGTCGCCGTCACGCTGACCGTCTCGCCCGGCGACAGCGAGGCGTGCTCTTGCGGCTGCGCGCGGTTCGCGACCTCCACAACGCCGCGGCTGAGAACCACGTTGTCTTCGCTGTCATCCAGTTTCACGGAGAAGGTCGTGCCCTTGACTTCGACATCTCCGAACCGGCCGGCGACCCGGAACGGAATCGGTAATCCGGCGCGCACGTCGAAATAAGCCTCTCCCTGCAGCACCCTGACATCGCGCCGCTCGTTCGCGAAGTCGAGAGCCACCGCGCTCCCGGTATTCAATGTCAGGCGCGATCCGTCAGGCAGCGTGACCACCCGCTGTTCACCCGCGGCGGTGACGTAGTCGGCTTGCAGCCGCAGCGATAGGTCGGGACCTTTCGCCAGTGCCAACGCGACGATCACGGCCGATGCGACGGCTGCCGCCTTCTTGGCGAGCGAGCGCCGGCGAGCCTTCTTTCGTGGAGCAGCAAATCCCGTGGCGTTGGCGACATTCCTGTTGGCCTGAAAGAATTCAGGGGCGCCCCAGACTTCCGTGACCTTCTCGAACGCCGCCGCCCGACGCGGATCGCCATCGAGCCAGGCTCTGAAGGCGCGGCTGGTCGCGGGATCGCTGCTCGCCCCTTGCAGGCGCACGAACCAGTCGAGCGCCTCGGCGGTGAACGGATCGTCCCCGCCGGACTTTGAAGAACCGCCGGCTTCAGGGTCGGCAGGGTTATCTTGTGTCACTCAGATTGCCCGCGTGCTTGGAGGTCTCATAAGACCTGAAAGCTCATAAGAACTGGAGGTCTCATAAGATATGACTCCATGCACGATCCGATCTCACAAAAAAAGAGCCAGACGGAATCGGGAAAAGGTTTAGCCAAGATAGGCGCGGGAGAGATACGTCTCGGCTATTTAGGTGCGCTTTGGCCGCTCCATTGCAGTCATGCAATGCCCCATCGCCAGCCGCACGTCATTGTAGACCGTATTCGGAGAGACGCCGAGGTGCTGGGCAATGGCGGGATAGGACCAGCCTTCCATCCGCCGCAGAAGAAGCACCTTCCTCGGCCTTTCGGGGAGTCCGATAAGCGCCTGCTCAAAGAGATGGAGCCGCTCCTTGTCGATGAGCGCCATTTCCGGGGACGGCGCGTCGCAGGGAATATTGAGAACGGCTTTCTCGTCGGTGATCGGACATTCGACCTGTGCGCGACGGTTCTGCAGACGCTCCTGGTCGACGGCGATATTGCGCGCGGTCCGGAACAGATAGGCTTGCGGGTTCTCGATCAGGCTGCGCTGCGCCGACGCCAGAAGGCGCAGGAAGGTTTCCTGAGTCGCATCTGCTGCATCCGCCCGATTGCGGAAACGCCGCTGGAAAAACCGGCGAAGCCGGCCTTCCTCCGTCTGCTGCAACTCCTGAACCAACGTCCCGAGCATATCGGGGTCTCCTGGTGGCCACCATGCGCGGCAAGCACCGTGACCACGCACTCGCCTTCATTGGTCGGTCGAACCCCTATGGCGCGGTGATTCTCGCCGGATATGCGCGACAGACAGATCGACGATGGTCCTTAGCGCGTCCGAACTTCCACTACAAACTCAATGATCTAGAATAGATTTAAGAAAGGCGGCCAGAAATTTGGTTTAAACGACCTCGTCCTTCCATCGCTTTGAAATCGCGGTTGTTTCTGGAGGTGTCGCATTGAGGCGACTACTTGACCTCAATAGGGTAGCCGGTATGTCACCTGGCTGCTGACGACAACGGCAGTCATGGCTGGCGGCATTATTCCTATCTCCCCGCGTCGGCGCAACATACCCCTCAAAGAAGGAAATGATCATGAGTGATGTGTCTTCCGCGGGAATCCCTAATTTACAAGCCCGCCCAACCCGCTATTCCGTGCGTGCGGCATTCTGGCTGCGCAAGATGCACGGGTGGATCGGCCTGTGGGGCGCTGTCTTGGGGTTGATCTTTGGTCTCGCTGGAGTCTGGTTGAATCACCGTGCAATCCTGAAAATTCCTGTAGCGCAACAACAAACGACCTCTCGCATCGCAGTTCCACAGCCGGCGCCCGCGACGCCGGCTGACATGGTAAATTGGCTCCGTGACGTTTTGCCCGGTGCGGATGCACCAAATACAGTGCGCGTTGAGCCGGCCCGTCATGCGCCTTGGGTCGAGGACAACACCGGCGTGCAGCAACCGGAACACTGGACCATTCAGTTCGGCGGACCAAGAAGCCGGATTCGTGCGGACTATTGGCGGGGTAACCGCAACGTCAACATTACCCGGATCGACAACGGGTTTGCCGCGACGCTGAGCAACTTGCACAAGGGCACGGGCATGTCGATCCCCTGGATTCTCCTGGTGGACACGCTCGCAGGCAGCGTCATTTTCCTCAGCATAAGCGGGGTAGCGCTGTGGATGCTGACAAATCGTCGCCGCATTCCCGGCGTGATCATCGTCGGCACCTCGGTCGCGCTCACCGCGGCGCTGATCATCAGTTACCTTTGACCACGCCTCAGAACGAGCAACTGAGCAGGCATGCTCCTCGATGTTCGCTCGATTGCGCAGAGCGCGGATGTCCAGGCGCTATCCATTGCGATGGATCAAAATACGGAGTCTCCCGGAGGTTAGGTTAAGAACCTCCAAAGGAGGGATTCATGGCCTTCAAGGATGTTCTTCTGACCCTGACGAGCTATCCGAAGCCGACGCCTGTCTCGATGGTGGACGATGCGGTTTCGATAGCCGCAGCCCTCGGTGTTCACCTCGCGGCGATTTCCTGCGAGGTCCGCCTGGAAGCGCCAGGCAGCTTCCTTGCCAGGACGATCATCGACATACCCGGCATCGTGGCCCACGAAACGGCAAAGAGTCGGGAGAACGCCGAGGATCTGCTCGCCGCGTTCGAAGCGGCGGCTGCAAAATCCGGCGTTACGCATGAGACCATCCTGGAGAAATGCGCAACCCATCGGACGCCGACGCTGCTGGCCGGCTATGCGCGGCTTCGCGATCTTACGATGATGCCGGTGCCGGAATCGTACGATCTGTGGGATGCGGAGGAGATCGTCTTTGAATCGGGCAGGCCGACGCTGATCCTGCCCGCTTCCCCCCGATCATGCCCGTTTCGGCTCGACACCGTCGGCGTGGCGTGGGATTTCAGTCGCACCGCGACTCGTGCGGTTTCGGACGCGCTCCCCCTGCTTGAAAAGGCGAAGAAGGTTCGCGTCGTGATCGTCACGAACGAAAAATCTTTTGATTCCAAACATTCCCCCCAAGAACTGGCCACGAATCTCGCCCGTCACGATATCGATGTCGTTCTGGATGAGGTCGACGCCGAAGGCAGGCCGATCGGCGAGGTCCTTGAAGCATACGTGCTTTCGCATGAGATCGATCTGCTTGTCATGGGAGCTTATGGGCAGTCCAGATGGCGCGAGGTCATGCTTGGAGGTGCAACCAGGAGTCTGCTGTCGAAACCGCCTGTTCCGGTTTTCTTCTCGCGTTGACGAGACACCACGCAAGCGCACCTTAAGATTCAGAAGCTCGCTTGACGGACTCGATGGGGCAATGAAGCGAACTTGAGCCACCACACCAGAAAAATTTCGAACGAATTCTGAGCGGGGTTTTTCTTGCGGCAGCAACAGCAACCAAGGGATCCGCATCGTCTCTCGGTGGACGAGGTATTCAAGGCGCTCGGCGCGACTGTGCAGTTCGGGTTGAGCGGCGACGAGGTCAGGCGACGTCTCGCGCGCCATGGCCGTAACAGATGCAAGCGGAAGCGCCAAGGGCTGCCTGGCTGAAGTTTCTCGATCAGTTCGCCAACGTCCTCGTGGTCCTTCTGATCGTCGCGTGATCGCTGCCGAACTCGGCATCGCATCCGGCGGCCGCATCGTCGCGGGCCTTGAGCTGAAGGCAATGAGTGGCGACGCGCTCGACCGGGCGGTCGCGGAAGCTTCGTCTGCGCATGGACGACCGATCCCTCGCCTCCGATCAGGCCGCCGGGAAGCGAGGCGTCGAGCACGAGAAGCGTGCGGCAAATGTTGTTTGGCGGATCCCGACTTGACCTTGACCTCCGTCAAGATCAACGACAGGCTACACGTCAACATCGTCAGAGGAAGATCGACGCTCGTCCGGTTCAGCCGCGCACGATATTCCAATCCGGAACCGGTTTTGATGATATTGATATGATGAGGCGCCCATGAAGGCCCGTGACATCATGACTCGTCACGTCGTTTCCGTTGCACCGAACGAGACGATCCTCGATGCGCGCGAACTGATGTTGCGTCATCACGCCAGCGGGTTGCCGGTTGTCGATGGGAACGGGCGGCTGATTGGGATCGTCACCGAGCGCGATTTTCTTCGCCCGACAGGTCCCCGCACGGACGATCGCCGGCCCCGCTGGTTCGAGGTGATCGCGGCTCGTCCGGTGTTCGGAGCCCGCAGAACAGCGGTGCAGGCGCAAGGTGGCCGAGGTCATGACGCCGGATCCCGTGACAGTGGACGACGACGCTCCTATCGGCGATGTGGCGCGGATGATGGAGACGCATCGTGTGAAGCGCTTGCCGCTCATGCGCGAAAGCCGCATGGTCGGCATCATCAGCCGCGAGAACCTGATGCACGCCCTCGTCAAGAACATCCACAAGGGCACGGCGTGGGCAAAGCACGAGGAGGTAAATCGTGGACGCCTTGCGGAAGTTGAGCACGAAGCATGGTTGCACCGGACCCGCGCCTGACCATTCCCGCGTCGGGATTGCGCCATCGTCGCACATATCACCCGCGGTCATAAGGCATCGTCGTGCATGTCGAGAAATCCATGGCTGATCCTGCGAGTTGCGCATTGCTGGGTGACATCGGCGGGACCAATGCTCGGTTTGCGCTCGTCACGGGTGAGCGCATGGGGCCGATGGAGACGTTGGCGGTCGCCGATTATCCGGACTTCGATCGGGCGCTGGCCGCGTTCCTTGGTCGTCATCGGAACGGGTTGCCGATCTCCGGCGCGGTGCTGGCGGTTGCCGGATCCGTCGAGGCGAATCGCAGCGTACTGACCAACAGCGGCTGGGTCGTCGATGCCGGCCGGTTGGAAAACACGTTCGATTTACCGGGCGTGCGCGTTGTCAACGACTTCAGGGCGCTCGCCTGGTCGCTGCCATATCTCCGGCCGCATGACCTGTTTGCGGTCGGAGGGGTCGAGGGGGCGGCGGCCGCGCCCGCAGTCGTGTTGGGGCCTGGAACCGGTCTCGGGCTCGCCTGCTTTGTGCCGCGCCCTCGCGATCCGCTCGTCGTCACCACGGAGGCAGGCCATGCCACGCTTCCGGGTGCCAATGCGCGGGAGGATGCGGTCATCGCACATTTGCGCGATCGTTTCGGCCACGTCTCCGTGGAGCGTGCGTTGTCCGGTCCGGGGCTTGTCAATCTGTACCAGTCGCTCGCCGCCATCGATCACCTTACCGTGCCTCCACGCAAGCCGAGCGAGATCACCGACGCGGCGCTTCGCGGGATTTGTCCGACCAGCCGGGAGGCGCTCGATATGTTCTGCGCCATGCTGGGTACCGTCGCCGGCAACGCCGCGCTGACTTTCGATGCGCGCGGCGGCGTGTATATCGGCGGCGGCATTGCCCCGCGGATCAGCGAGTATCTGGCGCGCTCGCAATTCCGCGCGCGGTTCGAAGCGAAGGGACGTTTCCGGACCTACGTCGCCGCCATCCCGTGCTGGGTGATCATACACCCTGACCCTGCCTTCGTTGGATTGCGGCGTCTCGCCGGTCATGAGGCCGAGCGGTGACCGCAAACCGCTCAAGGTTCAAGTCCTGCCGAGATATCGTCGATCACTGTTGCCGGGAACAGGCTGATCGATCAGCCCTGGCGCGTTATAGTCATCGGAATACGTGATTGGGCGTACCGCTTTTGATCAGCCGGATCCCTTTGATCAGCCGAGTCTTTTGATCAGCCGAGTCTTGGCATGAGACCTCGGCAGCGCCGCCGACATCGACGTTGTATATCAAATATGATAGCGATTTGACGGCAAGTTGCGGATGCCCGCCACCTGTTCCAGTTCGTCCGCTCCGGTTCGTCCGCTCAAGGAAAAGAAAAAGCGCATGGCGCGTCTGATTTTTATACCCCTATTGCTGATCGGCGCGATCCTGTTTGCCCTCACGATCGGCCGCTATCCGCTCGAGATTGGCGACATTACAGCCTTTTTTCAGGCCATGGTCGGACTGAAGTCGATGGCGCCGGATCGCTATCAACTGCTTCACAATATCATCGTGGAAATCCGCCTGCCGCGGATTCTCGGCGCAGCGTTGGTCGGGGCCGCTCTTTCATCATCCGGCGCGGCATTTCAGGCGGTGTTTCGCAATCCGCTGGTCTCGCCGGGAATTCTCGGTGTTCTCGGCGGCGCGAGCTTCGGCGCGGCGCTGGGAATCTTGTTGTTCGGCAACTGGGCGTTGATCCAGCTCTCGGCCTTCGGCATGGGGCTGCTGGCGGTCGGCGTCGGACTTCTGATCGCCAAGCTGTTCGGCCAGGCCTCGATGATCATGCTGGTACTCGGCGGCATGATTTCAGCCGCGCTGTTCACGTCGGCGTTGTCAATTGTGAAATATACCGCGGACCCTTACGAGCAGCTGCCGGCCATCGTGTACTGGCTCATGGGCAGCCTTGGCGGCGTGGACATGACGCAGATTCGCTTGGCGGCGATTCCCATTGTCGGCGGGCTCACGGTGCTCGCGTTGTTCGGTCGTGCTCTCGATGCGCTGTCGATGGGTGACGACGAGGCGCGCGCGCTCGGCGTGCCCGCGCAGCAGGTGCGCTATGGTGTGAGCGGCGCGGCGACGCTGGTCTCGGCTTTATCGGTGTCGCTGGCCGGCATGATCGGATGGGTCGGCCTCGTGGTGCCGCACGTGGTGCGTCTTGCGCTCGGACCAGGCAATGCGTGGCTGCTTCCGGCCAGCGCATTCTCCGGTGCGATTTTCCTGATCGCCGCTGATTGTCTTTCGCGCAGCATCACCCGATCCGAAATTCCGATCGGAATCCTCACTGAACTGCTCGGCATTCCGGCTTTCATCATCGTGTTGCGGCGCGCGCGGCGGAGCTGGACATGACGGCCGCCGCGGCCGCGACCGGATATCTCGAGGCGCGCGCCGTACATTTCCGGCGCGGGACGCGCGTCATCCTGGACGACATCACGATTCGCCTCCGTTCGGGCGAGATCGTCGCGTTGCTCGGAGCCAACGGCGCCGGAAAGAGTACGTTGTTTCGGATCCTCCTGGGCTTTCTCAAGCCTGAGCGGGGCGAAGTCCGGCTCGGCGATAAGCCGCTCATGGGATATTCACGCCGGACGCTGGCGCAGCGTATCGCCTATGTGCCGCAGGCGCATGTCGCGCCGTTTCCTTATAGAGTGCGCGATGTGGTGCTGCTCGGCCGCCTTGCCGAGACCGGCATCTTTCGCGCCCCGCGGGCTGCTGATCACCAGGCGGTGGGTGAAGTGCTGGAACGGCTGGCGATCACGCATCTTGCCGCGCGGCCCTATACCGAGATTTCAGGCGGCGAGCGGCAACTGACCCTGATCGCCCGCGCGCTCGCGCAGGGCGCCGGCATCCTCGTCATGGACGAGCCGATGACGGGGCTCGACTATGGCTATCAGATCCGGCTGTTGCAGCATTTGGTCGATCTGGCCGGCAGCGGCCACTCAATTCTGTTGAGCACCCACAATCCGGAACATGCGGTGCAGGCCGCGACGCGCATTGCCGTGCTGCGCGACGGCGCGATCATGGCGGATGGCCCGCCAATACAAATTATCACGCCGGCGCTCATTCGCGCGCTCTACGGCGTCGCGGTCTCGACCCTCACCAACGCCGAAGGACAAATCGTGATCGTGCCGGCAATGGAACGCGCGTTGGATACGGGGGTGTGAGCCAACTCGTGCATGAGCATATTCAGGGGCGGCCGCTGAGTATTTCCTCAACTTGCGGTTTTGTCAGCGGCGTCTTGAAAAATGTCGCGTAGAACGCGGCGACCTCGTCCCGGATATCCCAATCCTTGAACAGATCGGGGTGGATGAACTGCGCTGCCCACAGCACGGTCAACGGCTCCTCGACGGTGCGGTTACCCCACAGATGGACGCCCGTCGGAATAGCTGCGACGCGGCGATTGCGGACGGCCGAGACGGTGCTGAGGCGTGGATCGGCATAGACCTTGTCAACCTCGGCCGTGCCGCTGAGGATCATCACTTCCGGGTCCCATGCCAGAAGCTGCTCGCGGGAGAAGGTCAGCGCCTCGGTCGGACGCTCGCCGTCCGTGACGCTGCGACCGCCGGCCTGAGTGATCCACCACTCGGCAATAAGGTGCGGCTGGGTCATGTTCTTGAGACTGGCATAGAGCACCCGTGGCCGCTGCGGCTGCTGTGCCAACCGTCTGCTGATGTTGCCAAGGGTGGCGTCGAAGTAGCTGCAATAGGCTTCCGCCGTTTCGGCCTTGCCGTAGATCCGGCCGAGCAGGCGCATCACCGCCTTGACGTCCTCCGGTTGCCGCCATGCCAGGAATACCGCGGGTGTGTGGGCGCGGGCCACGAGGTTGACCGTCTGTCGGTCCATGGTGATGACGATATCCGGTTTCGTTTCGACGAGGCCCTCGACGAGCGGTGCGCCGCCGCCGCCCTGCAGCACAGGACGCCGGGCGATATCGGGATCGACGAGATACTGCATGCGCCAGCGCGGACCGGATAGGTTTGGCGGCAGACCGTTGACCAGCGACTTTGTCTCGCCAAGCGCGAAAACGAAGCTGTTGAGCACCGGGACGGGGCCAATGGTTGCCACGCGCGCCACGCGATCGGCGATAATCACGCTACGGCCTGCCATGTCCGTGATCGTGCGGTCGGCCCACGCATGCGTCGTCCATGTTGCTAGCGTGACGATGCAAGCGAAAAGTGTGGCCGCTTTCGGCAAAGCTATCTTACGTTGAATCAAAGTGAGTTCTCCTGTCACGAGCTGATTTGCGCTGCTTACATGTGAGCCGGCTTCCGCGATGCTTGACGGTACGAGATCCATTCTGTACGTGATCTATATCTGAATATAACGATTTGGGGTATTCGCGTCACGATGCTTCGAACCGTTACCGCTTTTGATCGAAGGCCGCGCATCTGACGCGTGGGAATGATCGAAAGTGATCCGCGTCGGATTTGAGAACCCGCGGATCGTGCGGACGACAGATCACTGTACCGGGGGGTACAGCGGCTTTTCACACACATCGCGAGCGAGGCGGCGCGTTGCGCGTCGTTGCGCCGAATATCGGGGGCCAGATTGTGAAGGGGCTACTGTTCATCAGTGTCCTGCTCGGCAGCGTGTCGTATGGCGCGCTGGCCATGGCGCAGGATTCAAATAAACTTCCGCCGGTGACCATCACCAGCGACGGTCAACCGAGAAACGTGCAGCGGAACAGGACGACGAATACGCAGGGCCGGACCGCGCGACGTTCGCGACAGGCTGCGCCGGGAAATCAGCAGCCATCGGTCCAGCAGCAACCGCAACGATCCGCCGGTGTGCTTGCGGCGCAAAACCAGATTCTCAGCACCGCGCCGCAACTGGCGGGCGCCAGCAGCGTCACCCAGCAGGGGATCGCCATTCTGGGCGGTCCGGCGCAGACCAGCTTTTACCAGCCGCTGGCCCTGATCCCTTCGGTTTCGGTCCAGACTCCGGATCCGTATGGTTTGAATACGACACGCAACATCAATATTCGCGGCAAGGGAGATTTTCATCTTTCGCGCACGATCGACGGCTTGCCGCTGATGGGGATCGTGGGCGGCTCCGATCTGTTCGATCTGGAGAACATCGGGCGCATCGACGTTTATCGCGGCGCCGTGCCGTCCGACAAAGGCCTCGGCCTGTCGAACGCGACAGGCGTGATCAACCAGCTCACGCTCCGACCGCAGGATCGAGCCGGCTTCACGGCGCGCCAAGCCTTCGGCACCGACAGCTTCTACAAGACATTCGTCCGGATCGACACCGGCCTGCATCCGGAGACGGGAACCAAAGCTTTTCTCTCCGGGTCGAACATCGGCGTCGACAAATGGACAGGCGCCGGCGATCAGAAGCGCCAGAATGTCACGTTCGGGCTGAGCCAAGATTTCGGCGACCGCGTCACGCTCGACGTCACCGCGGTCTACAACAACTACGCCGAAAATTTCTTTCGCGCGCTAACGTATGCCCAGACCACAAACCTGAGAAACAACTACAATTTTGATTTCAACACGACGCTGACCGGCGTCCCCGCCACCGACGTCAACTACTACAAGTTTAACCGGATGAGCGCCGAAACGTTCGCGACCTTCGCAAAGCTCGACTACAATTTTGCCGAAGGACAGCATCTGCTGTTCAAGCCCTATTACTGGGACAACGACACCACGAGATACAACTCGGCCGGAAATACCGTCCAGATCTGGCGTCAGCAGAACCGGAATGTCGGCAGCGTTTTCGAGTACACCGGGCAGTTTCCGTGGGGCGCCGACGCCGTTGCGGGATACTGGTGGCAATCGATGGCGCCGCCGCCGCCTCCGACGGATCAGCGGCGGTTCACCGTCAATGCAAACGGCGGGCTTAATTTCGCGAACTGGCAGAGCCTCGCGAAGATCGACAACTTCAGCGTCAACAGCCCGTACTTTCAGATCTCGCAGAAGTTCGGCGCGACTTTCCTCACCGGCGGTCTGCGTTACATGGTTCTCGGCGCACCGCGGATGTTATACTTCAACACCGCGGGCATCCCCGACGGCACTCATGATCAGGCGCTGGCATTGAACCCCGCGATCTATCCCGATGCCACCTTGGCGGCTCGCGACTACACCGCGTGGCTTCCCAATATCGCGATCCGTCACGACCTGAACGAGGCTCTCAGCGTGAACTTCAGCTATGGACGCAGGTTCGGCCGTCCGGATTGGGGACCGCAGGCCAGCAACTACATCGGCAACCGCGCGGCGTTCATCGCCAGGGGGTTCACGCTGCAAACGCTGGTCGACAGAGTGCGGCCGGAACTGGCCGACCAGTTCGATGCCTCACTACGCTTCAGCCAGTATGGGCTGACCGTGATCCCAACCCTGTTCTATGCCAAGAATCAGAACAAGCAGGTCAAGGTCGTCGATCCGTCGATCGGCCCGAACATCGCATCTTTTGAAGGCACCGGATCGAGCACCGGATACGGTTTCGAGCTTGAGGCAAGCTATAGGTTCGACAGCCAATTTTCGGTATTCGGATCGACCACGCTGGCTTCCGAAACCTTCGATTCCGATACGCCGACCCTGAGCGGCGGCGCCATGCTGGCGACCAAGGGCAAACAGATCCCCAACACGCCGCAAGTCATGGTGAAGGGCGGTATAACCTACCAGGTGGACCGCTTGGCGATCATGCCGATAGTCCGTTACATCGGCCCGCGCTTCGGTGACGCCGCCAATACCCAGCGCGTATCCGGATACACCGTCGCGGATTTGACGATGTCCTATGACCTCGGTTCTCACATCGGCGTCGAATCCCTGAACGCGAGCTTCTCGATTCAGAATATCTTTGATCGTCAGTACATTTCACAGATATCTCCCAGCGACATCGACCTGAGTGCGGGCGCGACCTATTACTTAGGCGCGCCGCGGACGGTTGTGGGATCGCTGTCGATGAAGTTCTGACAAAAAGGAATGGCGCACCGCGCGAGCGTGCGGCGCGCCGTTCCTTACCCCTTGCCGTATCAGGCGATCGTCAGCGCCTTTTCGAGCTTCGGCCGCAACACGCTTCCCATCAGATCGAGAGAGCGTTCGAGCAGCGGAAGCGGCAGGAAGCCGAAGAAGGCCGAGAGTGCGTTGAGGTAGGTCACGCCAAGCTCGCCATGCAGCGCCATGAACTTCTCGGCGCAGGTCTCGGGCGAGCCGGCGATTACCATGTCGCGATAGAAGTTCTCGGGTTCGAGGCGCGCTTCGTCGATCACGCCCTCGCGCTTGAACAGGCCGAACCCCTTCAGCCGTGTGGTCAACTTCTCGATGGTCGGCCACAACTCCTTGCGCGCCGAAGCATCGGTCTCGCTGACATAGACAAAGCGTCCGAACGGCACCGCGGCGGGATCGCCGCCGGCATCGACATAAGAGCGCATCAGCCGACGCTGGTTCGGCATGCTGATGATGCCGTGGCAGATGATATGGTGCCCGTTCCGCGTCGCCCACGCGGCGGTCTCATTGGTGTTGGTGCCGACATAGATCGGCGGGTGCGGAGTCTGAATCGGCTTGGGTTCGATCGAATAACTGGCCTCTCCGAATGGAAGCGTGCCGACCGCCCAGGCGCGAGGCAAAAACGTCAGCATATCCCTGAAATGGTCGGCTGTGCTCTCCGGATTGACCCCGTAGACGTTGAGGTAACGCGGGTTGTTGCCGCGGGAAATCCCGAGATCGACCCGACCGTCAGACAGGACGTCCAGGGTCGCGATTTCCTCGGCGAGACGAACCGGGTGATGCAGAGCCGCCAGCAAGACGGAAAAGCCGACGCGCAGTCGCCTTGTGCGCGCCAGAATCGCCGACGCCAGGAGCAGAGGCGAATGGCATCGCCGCCCCTCGACCTCCACGATGCTGCCCTGGAAGTGTTCCTCATTGAGCCAGATCCCGGCGAAGCCTAAAGCCTCGACCTTTTCGGCCAGATCAAGGATGCGGGAGGTCGAAATCGATTCAAGACCGCCTCCGCAGCCGGACAAGCCGAGCTTGAAGCGTCGTGCCGCCTTGCCCGTGTCGGGCATTGGGCGTCCGATTTCCGGACTCACGGTTGGCGCGTATAGGCTATCAGTCATCAGGATTATCTCGCATGGAAAATATTGCGCGGAAAATCAGCGTCGTCGCCATCGATATATATGTGTGTATATAATAGAAAGTCGCGGCCGGACAAAGCGATTAAGGATGCGACAGCGCCGCTTCGGTCGCCTACTCCGCCGCGCGCGGACGCGCCCCGCCGATCGAGGCGACATGGGTGCGGTCAAGATCGCGCGACAGCGGCCGGCCGATCCCGACGCACGACCGACCAGTTCGATGTAGCCTTTCGTCACCCGCGCGAAGTGATTGTCGATGATGACCGCCGGGATCGCCGCGACAAGGCCGAACGCGGTCGCGAGCAGGGCCTCGGCGATGCCGGGCGCCGCCACCGCGAGGTTGGTGGTCTGCGACTTAGAAATCCCGATGAAGCCGTTCATGATGCCCCGCACGGTGCCAACAGGCCGACGAACGGCGACGGGCCGCCACGCCGGTTGCGCCACGTCAGCGTTACGAACCCTCACTGACCGCCTCAAGCCGGAACGCGCTTTCGAGTTTGCTCTTTGCATTCCGACTCTCAAGCTTCATCAATCGTCTTGTCCGGTATTCATGAAAACGGCGGCAGGCCGGAGACCTGGCTTACCGCACGTCGGTAGCGATGAAAGACTTCAAGGTTGTGCGTGGTCGAAAACTCGTCAAGGCGTTGACCTTGAGTGGGGAACTGCCGCTCGTCCCAATCAATCCGCCACTCGAGATGCTTCTCGTCAAAATACGCCTCGGGAAATGCCTGTTGAAGCAGGTCGGTCATTTCTCCATCTCGCGGCAAATCAAACGCGTGACTTGGCGGCTTTGCGAACTTGTGCGCCTCTCTAGTGGAGTGGATTTGACATTCGCTACCCAGTTTGCATCGAATGCGAGAAGCGAATGTCAGATCCAAAACTCCACTAGAAACCCATATTTGCTAGTGG
>CAZOOO010000009.1:0-33308 GCA_964581435.1 uncultured Hyphomicrobiales bacterium
GGACGGCACGCTGGTCTGGCCCCCGCGCGGCACGGCCGGTTTCGGCTACGATCCGGCGTTCCTGCCGGACGGTTACGCCCGCACCTTCGGCGAGATGACCAGCATCGAGAAGCACGGACTTCCGCCGCGCGGCCTCGGCCTGTCGCATCGCGCCCGCGCGTTCGTGAAACTGGCGGAGATTGCCCTTGAGCCGCGCTGATCCGGCCACCGCGTTCGGCGTTTACGTCCACTGGCCGTTTTGCCTGTCGAAATGCCCGTATTGCGATTTCAACAGTCATGTCCGCCACGCGCCGATCGATGAAGAGCGCTTTGTTCGCGCTTTCACGCGCGAGATCGAGACAATGGCCCTCCGATCGCGTGGCCGCTACGTATCCTCGATTTTCCTCGGCGGCGGCACGCCGTCCTTGATGCGGCCGCAGACCGTCGGCGCCATCCTCGACGCGATCGGCAAACATTGGGGCGTCGTCGATGACGTCGAGGTCACGCTGGAGGCCAATCCGACCAGCGTGGAGGCCACACGATTCCGCGGCTACCGCGCTGCGGGCGTCAATCGCGTCTCGCTCGGCGTGCAGGCCCTCGACGATTCCTCGCTGAAGGCGCTCGGCCGGCTGCACACCGCGCGCGAGGCGCTGGACGCGGTCGCGATCGCGCGCTCGGCCTTCGATCGCTACTCCTTCGATCTGATTTACGCGCGTCCCGATCAAACGCCTGACATGTGGGCCGAGGAACTGCGACGGGCAATCTCGGAAGCGGCGGAGCATCTGTCGCTCTATCAGTTGACCATCGAGGAGGGAACGCCGTTTTTCGGCCTCCATACGGCCGGCAAACTCAAGGTCCCCGACGAGACGACTGCGCGCGCCTTGTATGACGTCACGCAGGACATTTGCGCGCGTCATGGCCTGCCCGCTTACGAGATCTCGAACCACGCGCGGCCGGGCGCGGAATGCCGGCACAACCTGGTTTACTGGCGCGGCCAGGAGTATGCGGGCATCGGTCCCGGAGCGCACGGCCGTCTCGACATCGACGGCATCAGGCACGCCATCGCCACCGAGAAGCGGCCCGAGACCTGGCTGATGCGGGTCGAGGCGACCGGCAGCGGCATCGTCACCGACGATCTCCTGAACAGCGAAGAGCGCGCCGACGAATTCCTGCTGATGGGACTGCGCTTGCGCGAGGGCATCGATCCACGGCGCTACGCCACCCTGTCGGGTCGCCCTCTCGATCCGCGGCGAATCGCGATCCTCCGTGACGAAGGCGCGATCATGATCAGCACCGACGGCCGCCTGCGCGTTACGCAGGACGGCTTTCCCGTCCTCGATGCCGTGGTGGCCGATCTCGCCGCCTGACATTTCCGCTTCTGACAGAATCAGAAGCAAGGCTCTATGATTTCGATTTGACGCGTTTTCTTCGCGCGAACCGGTGCCCACTTCGCTTGAAAACGCTAAAGATCAGGCGCCGAAACTTTTTGGCGAGCCTGCCGCCGGCTGGCCGCCGCCGGATGCGACTCGCATGACGGCGAGACCGCGCTGGTTGGTGCCGTCGGAACGGAACCGAAACAGACCGTCGATGCCGGCGAAGCCCGACGGGTTGGTCAGCGTCTCCGCCGCGAAGCGCTGCGGCCCTTGCGTGCGGGCCAGCGCCGCCACCAGCGCGACCGCGTCATAGGCAAGGGTCGCCGTGCGCACCGGCTCGCCGCCATACTTCGCGCGGTAACGGCCTGCGAAGCTACGGAAGCCGGACGGGTCGGGGGCGGCATAGAGACCACCCTGCAGCGCCGCGCTGGCGAAGACGCGAGGATTGTCCCACAGTCCGGTGCCGAGAAGCTGAACGTTGCGAAGATTCGCGCCCGCCGCCGTGAGCGCGTCGGCGACCGCAACCACCGCATCGCCGTCATCGGCGATCAGCAGCGCATCGGCCGAGCGGAGAGACTGTGCAACGTTCCGGGCCGCACCGGCGCGATCGGAGCCGTACTTTTCGAATGCGGCGATACGCCCGCCGCGGCGGCCAACCGTCTGCTTGAAGGCCGCCTCCACGACGTTGCCGTAGGCATTTTCGGGCACCATGGCGGCAAACGAACGCTTTCCGGTGCTGGCGGCATATTCAACGATCCGGGTGACGTCTGATTCAGGAAGAAAACTCAGAAGATAGACACCCTTGCCCGCAACGCTCGAATCCGTCGAGAATGCGATCACCGCAGCGCCGCGGGTCCGCGCCACCTGAGCAACCGCCGGAACGGACGCTGCGAATAGCGGGCCGAGAATGATTTCGGCCCCTTCGTCGAGCGCCTGTTGGGCTCCCTGCTGCGCGCCCCGCGCCGTGCCGGCCGTGTCCTTGACCAGCAACTGGACATTCGGATTTTGGAATTCCGATAGCGCCATCTCGGCCGCGTTCCTCATCGACTGCGCCGCAATGCTCGCATTGCCTGCCGCCGACAACGGAAGGATCAGACCGACCTTGACTTGACCGGCGCCGATCGTAGCCGTCTGTTGGGGTGCCGCACCCGATTCAGGCTGCGGAGAAGAACCAGGAGGGGTTGAAAAACCGTTGGTCAGCGTCTGCTGGACGCCCGAACAGGCGGCGAGCAGAGGCGCACCCATGACAAGACCCAGCGCGGCTCGCCGAGTCGCGCCCCGGCGCTCAGGTTTCGGTTCGAAGGGGTCCTTCATCATCATCCTTGCAGTGGACCCGTCCGGACAGGTCCGAGCACCCCTTCCCGAGGGAATCAGCCATATTGCCGGCGCACAGTTAACCAAAACAAACGGATCATGTCCGCTCCGATTTTAGCTCCATACCCAACCTTGGGAGCCGCGGAACATCGAAAAGCATGCGACCGATCCGTTTCGCGCGATTCCCGAGTTGTCACGACTTCCACGCCATGACGCATCTTGACACCAAGCCGAACGCATTTTTCTCGAAAACGCTATAGAATATCGCCGTATGCGTGCAAAATCCGCCTCCTTGAAACCGGACATCAAGTCTCCCGATACCCGAACCTTCTCGGTAGCGGGTCACCGACTGGTTGCCGCGCCGGCCGCGCCCGGCCTTCATCTGGTCGCCACGCCGATCGGTCATCTCGGAGACATCACCTTGCGGGCGCTTGAGACCCTCGCCGGCGTCGACATCATAGCCTGCGAGGACACCCGCATCACCCGCCGCCTCACCGAACGCTACGCGATCACCGGCGTGCTCAAGCCCTACCACGAACATAATGCCGCGACAGCGCGGCCGAAAATCCTGACGCAACTGGCGCAGGGCGCCTCCATCGCTCTGGTCTCCGACGCCGGAACGCCGCTGATTTCCGACCCCGGATTCAAGCTGGTCCGCGATGTTTGCGCGGCCGGTCATCAGGTCATCGCGTTGCCCGGGGCATCATCCGTGCTGGCCGCGCTTGCGGTGGCCGCGCTGCCGACCGACCGGTTTTACTTCGAGGGATTCCTGCCGGCGAAGGAGGGCGCGCGCCGCACGCGCCTTGCCGAACTCGCGAGAATCGATGCTACCCTTGTGCTGTTCGAATCCGGCAGCCGCATTCGGGAATCCTTGCGCGATCTCGCAGCCGTCCTCGGAAATCGCAGCGTCGCGATCTGCCGCGAACTGACCAAGCTGCATGAGGATATCCGCCGCGCGACGCTCGCGGAGTTCGCGCAGGCGGCCGCAACGCTGGAAACGCGGGGCGAATTCGTCCTGGTGGTCGGACCGCCGGCGGCGGATGCAGGCACGATGTCCTCCGACGACCTGGACGAACTGTTACTGACGTTGTTGAAGGAAGGCAGCGTCAAGGACAGTGTGGCTCGCGCGGTCGAGGTTTCGGGCCGTCCCCGACGTGACGTCTATGCCCGCGCGCTTGTGCTCGCCGGACAGATGAGGAACCGTGACGACAATGCCCGCAGATAAAACCCGCTCCCGAAGCGACCCGGAGACCGCAGCGCCGGAGCGCGTCGCAGCGTTTCACACCGGCCTTTCGGCGGAAAGCCGCGCCGCGGCCTGGCTGATCGCCAAAGGCTACCGGATTCTGGCGCGCCGGTTTCGCACACCTCACGGCGAGATCGATATCGTGGCCCGCCGGCGGCAGCTTCTCGCCTTCGTCGAAGTCAAGGCCCGCCGCAGCCTTGACGATGCCGCCTATGCGGTGACGCGGAGACAGCAACGTCGGATCATCGACGCGGCCCAGGCCTGGCTGATAGCGCATCCCGAACATGCGACCTTCGAGTTCCGCTTTGATGCCATGCTGATCACGCCCCGGCGTATGCCGCGCCATCTGCCAGGCGCATTCGACGCCAGTACATAGCGGGGGGCACATTCAGGTGTCTTCGGCTGAAACCAACCGGACCAGCAAGATGAAACTGAAAGTCGCCGTTCAGATGGACCCGATCGCGCGCATCAACGTCCGCGGCGATTCGACCTTCGCGCTCCTGCTGGAAGCCCAGCGACGCGGCCACGACGTCGCGTACTATACGCCGGACAGGCTATCGCTCCGCGGCAAGGACGTGGTTGCGCCGGTCCAGCCGCTGACGGTACGCGACCATCACGGCGATCATTTTACGCTCGGCGATGCCGCGCGCGCCTGCCTGGAATCCTTCGACGTCGTGTTGCTGCGGCAGGATCCGCCGTTCGATCTCGCCTACATCACGACGACTCACCTGCTCGAGCGCATTCAGCCGAAGACACTGGTGGTCAACGATCCCGCGAGCGTCCGCAATGCGCCGGAAAAGCTGTTCGTGATGGATTTTCCCGACCTGATGCCCCCGACCCTGATTTCGCGCGATCTCGACGAAATCAATTCGTTCCGCGCCGAGCACGGCGCGGTGGTGATGAAGCCGCTGCATGGTCACGGCGGAGCCGCGGTGTTTCGCGTGATGCCGCAAGACATGAACTTCGGATCGCTGTTCGACATGTTCTCGGTGACGTTTCGCGAGCCGTGGGTGATCCAGCGCTTCCTGCCCGAGGTCAAACACGGCGACAAGCGCATCATCCTCGTCGACGGCGAGTTCGCCGGCGCCGTCAATCGCGTGCCCGCCGCTGACGATCTGCGCTCCAACATGGTGCGCGGCGGTGCCGCGCGGGCAACCGATCTCACCCCCCGCGAGAGCGAGATCTGCAAGCGCATCGGCCCGGCGCTACGCGAGCGCGGGCTGCTGTTTGTCGGCATCGATGTCATCGACGGCTTGCTCACCGAAATCAACGTCACCTCGCCGACCGGAATTCGGGCCATCGCCGCGTTCGGCGGCCCGGACGTCGCCGCGATCATCTGGGACAGGATCGAGGCGAAGCGCTCACAGATGCTCGGCTGAAACCTGCAAACCTATGTTCTCTTAATGTTCTTGTGCGGCGGAGAGTTGTGAGCTATAGCGTTTTCGAGCGAAGTGGAATCCGGTTCGCGTCAAGAAAACGCGTCAAATCAAAAAGCTAGAGTCTTTCATTGCTTCCTTGAAGCGGTGAAAGACTCTAGCCTTGCCAGGATGAGAAGGGGGCGGCCATGGTTCAGCGGGTATCCACCGTCGCTTTCGAGGGCATCGAGGCGCGCGCGGTCGATGTGCAGGTGCAGGTCGCTCCCGGCCTGCCTGCCTTCAACATTGTCGGCTTGCCGGACAAGGCCGTGTCCGAGGCCCGCGAGCGGGTGCGGGCCGCCCTGATCGCTTCAGGCCTTGCGCTGCCGGCGAGGCGAATCACCGTCAACCTGGCTCCGGCGGATCTGCCCAAGGAAGGCAGCCACTACGATCTTCCGATTGCGCTCGGCCTGATGGCGGCGATCGGAGCCATTCCCTCCGACGCGTTGTCGGGTTTCACGGTGCTCGGCGAACTCGGCCTCGACGGATCGATCGCGGCCGTGGCCGGGGTTCTTCCCGCGGCGATCGGCGCCAATGCGCGCGACGAGGGGCTGATTTGCCCCTCGGCCTGTGGCGCGGAAGCGGCCTGGGCGAGCCCCGACATCCAGATCATCGCCGCCAGTTCGCTCATTCAGATCGCAAATCATTTCAAGGGGACTCAGGTTCTATCTCGCCCGCAGCCCCGGATTCGTGAAACCCGGGGCAGCGCTCTCGACCTTCGCGACATCAAGGGGCAGGAGAGCGCCAAGCGTGCGCTCGAGATCGCCGCCGCCGGCGGCCATCATCTGCTGATGGTCGGCTCTCCCGGCAGCGGCAAATCGATGCTCGCGGCGCGCCTGCCTTCGATTCTCCCGCCGCTGTCGCCGGCCGAACTGCTGGAAGTGTCGATGATCGCGTCGGTAGCCGGCGAAATCGACGGCGGGGCGCTCACCGCGCAGCGGCCGTTTCGCGCTCCGCATCATTCCGCCAGCATGGCCGCGCTGACGGGCGGCGGCACCCGCGCCAGACCCGGTGAAATCTCGCTCGCGCATAACGGCGTCCTGTTTCTCGACGAGTTGCCGGAGTTCGATCCGCGCGTGCTGGATTCGCTCCGCCAGCCGCTTGAGAACGGCGAGGTCGCGGTGTCCCGCGCCAATCATCGCGTGACCTATCCCGCGCGTTTCATGCTGGTGGCGGCGATGAATCCATGCCGCTGCGGCCATGCCTTCGAGCCCGGCTACGCCTGCAAGCGCGGCCGCATCGATCGCTGCACCGCGGACTATCAAATGCGCATCTCCGGACCTCTCCTGGACCGGATCGATCTGCGCATCGAAGTGCCGGCCGTGACCGCTTCCGATCTCATTCTGCCGCCCGCCTCGGAAGGGTCGGCCGAAATCGGCGTTCGTGTCGCCGCAGCACGCGCCATTCAGGCGACGCGCTATGCCGCGCTCGGACTTCCGAATGTCCGGACCAACGCCGAAGCCCCGGCGGCCGCTCTGGAAGACATCGCGCAACCGGACGCACAGGGACTGAAACTGCTGCGCGACGCCGCCGAAAGCATGCGTTTGTCGGCGCGAGGCTATCACCGGGTGCTCCGCGTCGCCCGCACGCTCGCGGACCTCGATGGCGCCGACAGGATCGGCCGGCTGCACCTCGCCGAAGCTTTGTCCTATCGCGCGCTCGCCGACGACATCAAACGCGCCGCCTGACATTATCTTGCCTCCGTCCGCGAAGGATCACCGGGATTGCCGCCGCGATCTGCCTCGCGACATCCCTATGTTTCGATAAGACTTCGTTAACCTTGTTCGCATTCGACCGGCTTCCGGCGCGGCCTTCAAGTACTTCCGCAATGTCAAGCCTTCATGCTGACAGTGGACGCACACACTGCGCGTACTTTCGCCGGCGGAAACTCGCCCACCGACGGACGTTGCAGGAAAGTCGGGAAGGTCGATGACGGCGCGATTATTCTGGATGAGGGCACGCCTGCGCAGGCTGATCCGGCGACATCCCCGGCTGACTCTCGCCTTTCGCACCTTCGTGACTTTTTCAATCGCGTTCGGAAGCGCCTATGGTTTCATTGCCGGAAGCCTAAGCGCCGAGTACGACCCTCACGCGTTCGCGATCGGCATCAGCTTCCTGTTCGCGCTAGCTTGTGTCGCGCTGGCGATCCTGAGCATGCGCTTGCGCGGGATGCGCAAGAAGATTCGCAAGATTGCTCTCCACAATGAAGCGCTCGCTGACCGCAACTGGGAGCTGAAGGAAGCGGAGGTGCGCGCGCGTTGCCTTTTCGAGTCGCAGAGCGATCTGATCGTGCTGCGCGATGGAAACGGTATCATCACCTCCGTGAATGAGGCCTATTGCATCCTGGCTCGGCGATCGCGAGCGGAACTGCTCGGCGGCCGGTTCACGCTCCCCGTTCTCGAGCAAGGCGAAAGCGCGATCGAATCGAACGGCACGCGGGTTTACGATCAGCGCGTCGAAACCGCACTGGGCCCGCGCTGGATTGCATGGCGCGAGGCCTTGATGCGGATCGACGCTGACCATCCGGCGGAACTGCAATGCGTCGGCCGCGACGTCACCGATCGAACCGAAACCGAGCGCGCGCTCGGCGAAGCGCGGGATCACGCCAACGCGGCCAGCCAGGCCAAATCGCGTTTCCTGGCGATGACGTCGCACGAGTTTCGCACACCGCTCAACGGCATCATCGGCATGAGCGGATTGCTGCTGGAAACCTCGCTCACGCCCGAACAAACAACATATGTCAAGGCCGTGAAGGCATCCGGCGATGCGCTGTTAACGCTGATCGAGGAGCTGCTCGACTATTCCAAGATCGAGGCCGGAAAAATCGACATCGAGCACCGCCCCTTCATCCTGTCCGACTTGATCGAAGACATCACCGAGTTGCTGGCGCCGCGCGCGCAGGCCAGGCAGCTTGAAATCGCCTCCTATATCGATGAGACGCTGCCAAACGAAGTGATCGGAGACGCCGCACGCTTGCGCCAGGTGCTGCTCAATCTTGCAGGCAACGCCATCAAGTTTACATCGTCCGGCGGCGTCGCGCTGATCGTCGCCCCCGGCATCCGACGGGACGACATCAGCTTCCTGGTCCGTGACACCGGAATTGGCATCGCGCCGGATGCGCAAGCTCGGATTTTCCGTGATTTCGAGCAAGCCGACGACCACATCGCGCGCAATTACGGCGGGTCGGGACTGGGATTGAGCATCAGCGATCGCATCGCCAAACGGATGGGCGGGCGCATCACGCTTCAGAGCGAGCCGGGAGCCGGTTCGACATTCGAGGTATCGGTCCCTCTTCCCGCTCACGAAAGCGCATCGGAACGAAAGCGCTTCGTCGCGCCGGATCTGACAGGACACCCGGTCATGCTTGTGGCGCCGCAGTCCATCGAGACATCGCTGCTCGCCCGGCGCCTGGAACGATGGGGGGCCGAGACCTGCACGACATCGGACCCCGCAGTTGCTCACGCTTTGCTTCCGGAGCGAGCGTGGCACGCCGTGCTTGTCGATCATGCAATGGGCGGGCATGAGATCCGGCGGCTCGGTCAGGCTGCCCGCGGACATGCGGCGCGACGGATCGTCATGGTCACGCCATCCACGAGGCAGGACCTTCAGGCTACCGGCGCCGCAGCGTTTACAGGCTATCTCGTCAAGCCTCTGCGAACCGCGTCGATCGCCGCGAGATTGTCCACGCCGGCCGACGCCTCGACCTTGCTTCTGACCGCCGGCGGCCAGTCCGGTCGCGGTAGGCGTGAGCCATCCGGGACACCGGCCGCGACTTCCGCACCAGGCCTTTCAATTCTCGTCGCAGAGGACAATGAGATCAATGCGCTCTTGGCGCGCTCGCTCCTGACCCGTCTCGGACATGCCGTGACGGTCGCCACAAACGGAGAGGAGGCGCTCAAATCGTGGGACGCGGCCCTTGCCGCAGGCACATCTTATGATCTTGTGTTGATGGACGTCCAGATGCCGAAGCTCGACGGCATCGAGGCCACCAGGAAAATTCGCGAACGGGAAGCCGCCCGGTTCGGCCGCCGCACGACCGTCCTGGCGCTGACCGCCAACGCGCTGATTGACGATCGCCAGGTCTGCTTCGAGGCCGGCATGGATGGCTTTCTCGTCAAGCCGCTCGATCGCGAGAGGTTGGCCGACGCGCTTGCTGGATTGACGGCCGCCCGTCACGTCCCGGCTTGAGGTGGCGACCAGAGCCGCCTTCACGCACGGGAAGTTTCTGGAGCATGTTTGTTTTAGACGGAAACAAACTGATCCGTCATGGCCGGGCTTGTCCCGGCCATCCATGTTTTTCTTTTTCCTCGCTGAAATTCCAAAGACGTGGATACCCGGCCCGGGCATGACAGGCTGCTACGGGTTGCTGATTCCGTCTAAAACAAACATGTTCTAAAGCCGCCTCAGCGCAACCCGCTCGACGACATGATCGGCACCCTTCTTGAGGATCAGGTTCGCGCGCGGCCGTGTCGGCAGAATGTTGTCCTCCAGATTGGCACGATTGGTGCGCTCCCAGATTGCAATGGCCGTTGCGGTCGCCTCGTCGTCCGACAGCAGCGCGTAACGGTGAAAATAGGATCGCGGGTCCTGAAAGGCCGAATCCCGCAAAGCGAGGAAGCGGGTCACGTACCAGTCGCGCAGCACCGGCTCTTCGGCATCGAGATAGACGGAGAAGTCGAAGAAATCGGAGACGACCGGAACGGCCCTGCCGTCGCGCGGCAACGGACCGGTCTGCAGAACATTGACGCCTTCGACGATCAGAATGTCGGGCTGGCTGACTTCGATCCAGCTATCGGGAACGATGTCGTAGGTCAGATGCGAATACACCGGCGCGCGCACGGGCGCGCGGCCGGCCTTGATGTCGCTGAGAAACGACAGCAGCATCGGCAAGTCATAGCTCTCGGGGAAACCTTTTTTCTGCATCAAGCCGCGTCGTTCGAGCACCGCGTTCGGAAACAGAAATCCGTCAGTCGTGACGAGCTCGACTTTGGGGCGCGGCGACCATCGTGCGAGCAGCGCCTGCAGCACGCGCGCCGTGGTTGATTTTCCAACCGCGACCGACCCGGCCACGCCGATGATATACGGCACCTTGCGATCGTGGATGCCGAGAAACTGACGCTGAGCAACAAAGAGACGCTGCATCGAGGCCACATAGATCGACAGCAGCCTGGACAAAGGCAGATAAATTTCCTCGACCTCCTTGAGATCGAGCCGGTCATGCATCGACCGCAATGCCGCGATTTCGTTCGCAGCCAGCGTCATCGGCATATCGTGGCGAAGCTTCGCCCACTCGGAGCGAGGGAAAATTCGATACGGATTATACTGCTGCTGGTCTGCCCGCGAATCCATGAAGCTTGCCCTCGGGGCTAGAGCATGATCCCGAAAAGTGAAAACCGGTTTTCGGAAAAGATCATGCTCAATCGAACTCTAATCGCGATTGCGCGCGGCCTTCTCTTCGAGTCCCGACATCGCCGTGCGCTGCGCCAAAACAGCTTCGACATCCTCCAGCTTCACACCCCTCGCCTTCAACAGCACAAGGAAATGAAACATCACGTCGGCGCCTTCGGCGATCAGGTGATTCCGGTCGTTCCCGACCGCGGCGATCACCGCCTCGACGGCTTCCTCGCCGAACTTCCGGGCGCAATGCTCCGCGCCCTTGTCGAGCAGCTTCCGCGTGTAGGATACATCGCCCCCGGATGAAGCCCGGGCGTCGATGATGGCGGCAAGATCATGGATCGTGAAACGCGGCATCTATCCTACCCGTCTTCCCGCCTCCAACACATTGGAGCGCGCTAAGCCGGAGTTCTTAGCACTTCCGCGATCCGGAGTCGTCACGGATCGAGCCGCATGGCCAGCCCGGCGCGAACCATATGCTCCTTGGCCTGGCGGATGGTAAACTCCCCGAAATGAAAGATCGATGCCGCAAGAACCGCCGTGGCATGGCCTTCGCGAATGCCGTCGACAAGGTGGTCGAGATGACCGACGCCGCCGGACGCGACCACCGGAACGGATACGCTGTCGGCCACCAGCCGCGTCAGCGGCAGATCGAAGCCCTGGCGGGTGCCGTCGCGATCCATCGAGGTCAGCAGGATCTCGCCGGCGCCGAGCGACACCACCTCCTGGGCGTATTCGATCGCGTCAATGCCGGTGGATTTGCGGCCACCATGCGTGAAAATCTCCCAGCGGTCGGCGCCGCCGGCCCTTGAGACCCGCTTGGCGTCGATGGCGACCACGATACACTGGTCGCCGAACTTCTCCGCGGCCTCCTTGACGAACTCACGCCGGCTCACCGCCGCGCTGTTGATCGAGACCTTGTCGGCACCGGAGCGAAGCAGAACGCGAATATCGTCAACGGTGCGAACGCCGCCGCCCACGGTCACCGGCATGAAGCAGGCTTCCGCGGTGCGCCGGACCACATCCAGCATGATGCCGCGATTCTCGTGCGTCGCGGTGATGTCGAGAAAGGTGAGTTCGTCGGCGCCGGCGGCATCGTATGCGACCGCCGCCTCCACCGGATCACCGGCATCGCGCAGGTCCACGAAGTTGACGCCCTTGACGACGCGGCCATCTTTCACGTCAAGGCAGGGGATGACACGAACCTTGAACATTGCCGCCCGATACTTTTCAAGCTGCCGCGCGCGCGGCGTGGATCAGCGCCAGCGCCTCAACCGGATCGAGCCGGCCGTCATAGAGCGCCCGTCCGGCTATGGCGCCCGCGAGCTTCCTCGCACGCGGTTCGAGCAGTGCCTTCACATCGGCGATGGAGGCCAGGCCGCCGGACGCAACGACCGGGATTGAAATGCTGTCGGCGAGCGCGATGGTGGCGTCAAGGTTCAGACCCTTCAGCAAGCCGTCCCTGGCAATGTCAGTGAAGACGATCGCCGCGATGCCGGCGTCCTCGAACCGTCGTGCGATGTCGAGCGCCGTCACTTCCGACGTCTCGGCCCAGCCCTCGACCGCGACCTTGCCGTCGCGCGCATCGAGACCGACCGCAACGCGCCCCGGAAACGCCCTTGCGGCTTGCTTGACCAGAACGGGATCGCGCACTGCCGCCGTGCCGATGATGACGCGCGCGACGCCCTTGCCGAGCCAGGCTTCGACCGTTTTCAGATCCCGGATGCCGCCGCCGAGCTGCATCGGCAGGGCGACGTCTTTCAGGACGCGCTCCACCGCATCCGCGTTGACCGGTTTGCCGGCAAAGGCGCCGTCGAGATCGACGACATGGAGATACTCGAAGCCTTGCATGGCGAATGCGCGCGCCTGATCCACGGGATCACGATTGAAGACGGTCGCACGCGCCATATCGCCCTGCTCGAGGCGAACACACTGACCGTTCTTGAGATCGATGGCGGGGAAAAGGATCACGGTTTCCATCTCAGGAAATTGGCGATCAGAGCCAGCCCGAATCGCTGGCTCTTTTCGGGATGAAACTGGGTGCCGATCATGGTGTCCCTGCCGACCATCGCCGTCACCGGACCACCATAGTCGGCGCGCGCGAGCACGTCGGTCTCATTGGCGGCGTTCAGGTGATAGGAGTGCACGAAGTAGGCGTGGCGGCCTTTAGGCCCCAATGGAAGGCCTTCAAGGATCGGATGCTCGCGCACCGGATCGAGCGTATTCCAGCCCATATGCGGAATCTTCAGGCTTTCATCGCGCGGGAAAATCTTTTCGACGTCGCCCGCGATCCAGCCGAGGCCGTTCGTTGTGACGTGCTCCTTGCCCCGCGTCGCCATCAGCTGCATTCCGACGCAAATTCCTAAGAACGGGCGCGCCTTGTCGCGCACGGCCTCCCTCAGCGCCTGGACCATGCCGTCGAGCGCATCGAGTCCCCTGCGGCAATCGGCGAATGCGCCGACGCCGGGCAGCACCACGCGATCGGCCCGGAACACCACGTCCGGATCACGCGTCACCACGATCTTTTCCGAACCTTCCATGCCGCGCGCCGCGCACTCGAACGCCTTGGCAGCCGAATGAAGATTGCCGGAGCCATAGTCGATGATCGCGGCCGTCACCGCCGAAACCCGGGTTGCGGGAACAGGCCGACGATGTCGCCGCGCGGCATCGACGGCGGAGGGGACTGGTCCGGGGCGCCCCGCGTCGGCGGCGGCGCGCCGCGATCGATCGCCAAGGGGTCGAAGTCCGCCCTCGCCCGCCAGCGATCGAAAAAACGCCGCTCGGCGGCTTCCTCGTCGTCCGCGACCACGACGTCAAGCGAACGCCACTTTCGCCGCGACAACGTCCAGCGCCGCAAACTCGCCGCTTCCAGACCCATCAGCACGGCGATCACGGCCATCACCGCAACGCGTGTACCCGCACCGACGCGCAGCAGCGTCATCGCGGCTTCCGCCGCGATCGACAGGACCAGGTACCCGGCGAGCGCCAGCCAAAGCCGCCGGTAGAGCAGCCACAACGGACCGAACACAAAAGCCCCGAACGAAAAGCTGTCGCGAACGAACACGAAGTTGTCCGTGGTGCCGCGCGCGTCTGGCCCCTCGACCGGTGGCGCATGGACTGTATAGACCGACATTGCACTCTCCGCCGACAACAGGACGGTCAGCCGCCGAGCTGACCCTTTGTTGATGGCACTTCGTCCGCAGCCCGCGGATCGATCGCCACCGCTGCACGAAGCGCACGCGCCAGACCCTTGAAGCAGGATTCGGCGATATGATGGCTGTTCTCGCCATATAGCGTCTCCACGTGCAAAGTCACGCCCGCATTGACGGCAAAGGCATTGAACCATTCGCGCACCAGCTCGGTGTCGAACTCACCGATCTTGTCGCGGGGGAATTCAACCTTGAACACGAGCACCGGCCGGCCGGAGATATCGATCACGACACGGGACAGCGTTTCGTCCATCGGCATATAGACGCTGGCATAGCGGCTGATGCCGACCATCGAGCCAAGCGCCTGCTTCACAGCCTGGCCCAGCGCGATGCCGACATCCTCCGTCGTGTGGTGGTAATCGACGTGGAGATCACCGTCGGCCTTGACCGTGATGTCGATCCGCGAATGGCGGGCGAGCAGGTCCAGCATATGGTCAAAAAAGCCGATGCCGGTCGCAACCTCGGACACACCGGAGCCATCGAGATCGACCGCGACCTCGATGTCCGTTTCCTTGGTCTTGCGCTTGATGCTCGCCGTGCGCATGAAGAACTCTCTCGCGTCGCGCATGATCCGCCTCCGCCGGACTATAAGCGGTTTGACAACGAGATCACACGCCATTTAACGATCTGAGCGCGCCGGACGCGAAATCGGGCGCCCACTCTTGTGCTGACCGCGCTCTGGCAGAATGCGGCTCTTTTAACAGGCTCACGCCCCCTTCGCTACTGCGGGATGATGCAATTTTGCCGATGCGCTTCGGCGGTGGCGACCGGAATCGGACGCCGATTGCAAGGCCGCGCTACAATGCCTAAATCTGGCAAATCATGAAAGGATTCAGATGCAAGCATCACAGCCGGAGACGTGGCACGGCACCACGATCCTGACCGTCCGCAAGGGGGGCAAGGTGGTCATCGGCGGTGACGGCCAGGTGTCGATCGGACAGACGGTCATCAAATCCAACGCGAAGAAGGTCCGGAAGCTCGGCAAGGGCGACGTGATCGGCGGCTTCGCCGGCGCCACCGCCGACGCCTTCACCCTGTTCGAGCGGCTGGAGAGCAAGCTCGAGCAGTATCCCGGCCAGCTCACCCGCGCCGCGGTCGAGCTCGCCAAGGACTGGCGCACCGACCGCTATCTGCGGCGGCTCGAAGCCATGATGCTGGTCGCCGACAAGGACGTGTCGCTGGTCCTGACCGGCACCGGGGACGTTCTGGAGCCGGAAGCCGGCGTCATGGCGATCGGCTCGGGCGGCAACTACGCGCTGTCCGCGGCGCGGGCGTTGATCGATTCCGACAAGGATGCGGAAACCATCGTCCGACGCTCTCTCGATATCGCCGCCGACATCTGCGTCTATACCAACCGGAACGTCACGATCGAGACGCTGGCGGCGGGCTGAGCGATGGCTTACGGCTTTCGCCCGATGACCGCCGCCGATTTGCCGACAATCCGGCGCTGGCTCGAAGCGCCGCATGTCGCGGAATGGTGGCACGACCCGGCTGAACAGTTCAAGTTCGTCAGCGGCGACCTCGATCATCCGGATATGGCACAGTTCATCGTCACCGACGGCGTGCGCGGCTTCGCCTATTTGCAGTGCTACCGACTGAGCGACTGGCATACCGGCCTCGGCGAGCAGCCGGATGGCACGCGCGGGCTCGATCAGTTTATCGGCGAAGCCGACATGATCGGGCGCGGCCATGGCTCCGCGTTGATCCGCGCCTTTGCCGACAGGCTGCTCATGGAGGGCGTGCCGCGCATCGTGATCGATCCCGATCCGGACAATGCCCGCGCGATTCGAGCCTATGAGAAAGCCGGCTTTTGTCGCGACCGTCTCACGGCAACGCCCGACGGCCTCGCGCTTTTGATGATCCGTGACGCACGAGCGTCACCGGCCGGCGCTGCATCATTGTAACCCGCTTGCCGCGGATCGAATCGCAACCTACCTAGGGTGGCCATGACAGACATCTCTCCCCGCGAAATCGTTTCCGAACTCGACCGTTTCATCGTCGGCCAGGCCGAAGCCAAGCGCGCGGTCTCCATCGCGTTGCGCAATCGCTGGCGGCGCCAGCAATTGACCGGACCGCTGCGCGAGGAGGTGTTGCCGAAGAACATTCTGATGATCGGTCCGACCGGCGTCGGCAAGACGGAAATCGCGCGACGGCTGGCGAAGCTTGCGAACGCACCCTTCCTCAAGGTCGAGGCGACGAAGTTCACCGAAGTGGGATATGTCGGCCGCGACGTCGAACAGATCGTGCGCGATCTCGTCGAGGTCGCCATCGGCCAGACCCGCGAGCGCAAGCGCAAGGACGTCCAGGCGCGTGCGCAGCTTGCCGCCGAAGAACGCGTTCTGGATGCGCTGGTCGGCGCCAATTCGAGCGCCACGACCCGCGATTCCTTTCGCAGGAAGTTGCGGGCGGGTGAACTCAACGACAAGGAAATCGAGATCGAAACGCAATCATCCGGCGGAACCCCCATGTTCGAGATTCCCGGCATGCCGGGGGGCCAGATCGGCGCGATCTCGATCGGCGATATTTTCGGCAAGATGGGCGGACGAACCAAGACCCGCCGGCTGACCGTCTCGGACTCCCATGAAATCCTGATCAACGAGGAATCCGACAAGCTGCTCGATAGCGATCAGCTCACGCAGGAAGCGATCGCTGCGGTCGAAAATAACGGCATCGTGTTTCTCGACGAGATCGACAAGATCTGCGTGCGTGACGGGCGCAGCGGCGGCGACGTGTCGCGCGAAGGCGTGCAGCGCGATCTGCTGCCGCTGATCGAGGGAACGACGGTCTCGACCAAGCACGGCGCGGTCAAGACCGACCATATCCTGTTCATCGCGTCAGGCGCGTTCCATATCGCCAAGCCTTCCGATCTGCTCCCCGAATTGCAGGGCCGGCTTCCGATCCGCGTCGAACTGGATGCTCTGACACGCGATGACCTGCGGCGCATCCTGACCGAGCCGGAAGCCTCGCTCATCAAACAGTACGTCGCACTGATGCACACCGAAGGGGTCACGCTCGACATCACCGACGATGCCGTCGATGCGCTCGCGGATGTCGCGGTCGCGGTGAATTCGACGGTGGAAAATATCGGTGCGAGACGGTTGCAGACCGTCATGGAGCGTGTGCTCGACGACATCTCGTTCACGGCCCCTGACCGCAACGGCGAGACGGTCCGCATCGACGCCGGATATGTCCAGAAACATATCGGCGACCTGGCCAAAAATGCCGATCTGAGCAGGTTCATTCTCTGAGATTGATTCGATCGCATTGAACCGGACCCGAGCCTTCGACCGGGCATGATCTTATTCCGGGGACCGGTTCGCTTCCGGGATCATGCTCTGACTCTGCGTCGCAGGCGCACGTAAAGCGCGCCCTCGCCGCCATGGCCGACATGCGCTTCGTCGAATCCGACGACGAGCGAGCGAAACTCGGGGAGAGCAAGCCATCGCGGGACCTGCCGTCGCAGCACGCCGCGTCCGGAGTCCGGATCGGCCGTGCGGCCCTTGCCGGTGATGACAAGCACGAAAGTCAGACCATCGCTTGAGGCGTTCTGCAAAAAACGAAGCAGGGCGCGATGCGCCCGCGTCTGCGTCATGCCATGCAGGTCGATTCGTGCGTCGATGTCTTTTCGTCCCCGCGACAATTGCGACCGCTCGCGGCGGGTGAGCGGCGCCGGCTGCGCGCCAGTGAATCCGACCGTTTTTCCGATTGATTCTGATCGGGACGGCGTCGCAGGCTTCGCAATCCTGGCGGATTTCACTTCAAGCGGGGGTTGGAGCGGATCGGGCTGAGGCCGTTTGCGCAAGGGTTTGGCTTGCCCTGCGACGCTTTCCCACAACCGGCGCTCCTCATCCGTAAGTGCGCGCTGGCGGCTCGGCCGCGCGGATGCGTCGGGCGACGCGCGCTTCATCGCGACCGGCGATGCCAGCGGCCGCGATAGCGGAGGCGATGCCGCGGGTTGTGCGCGGATCCGGCCTCGGGCCGCGCCGATGGCAGCGGAGCGGTTTCCGACGGCGCGGCTTTCGCCGCCGGCACGGGAGCAGCTCCGGCTTGCTCGCCCGCCGGAGCGAGTGAGGATGGCCCTGACGATTGCAGGACCTTGCGGTCGTCCGGTGTCTGATTCTTCGGCGGAAACAGCCTGGCAATCCTTGCCGACGGTCGGGCTTCCGGAAGCGGCATGGTTTTGCCGCGGGCCACGGGATCAAGGCTGTTCGGGACCAGCATGACGAAGTGCATATTGTGTCGCAGACGGCCCGACACGCGCCCGGCCTCCGAACCTTTGCCGAAGTAAAGATCCGCGCGGGCCGGACCGACAATGGCGGAGCCGGTATCCTGAGCGATCATCAGCCGATGGAACGGCGTTTTCGCCCGTTCGGATTCGATCGGCAGTTCGCCCTCGATAAAGAAAGGCGTGCCATAGACATGCAACGATTTGTCGACCGCGATCGACCTGCCCGGCGTCAACGGCAGACCCTGGGCTCCGATGGCTTCATCGTTGTCCGAGAGCTTCACCTCGCGAAAAAACACGTAGGAGCGGTTCTGCCGGCGTAATTCGTTCGCGCCGTCGGGGTTGTCGGCCATCCATTGCCGGATGTGTTGCATCGACATCTGATCTTTCGGGATGATGTTGCGCTCGATCAGAATGCGGCCGACCGCGGTATACGGGTATCCGTTATAGGAATCGTAGTTGATGCGCAGGGTCGATCCGTCCTCGAGCCGAACCCGCGCCGAGCCCTGGATTTGCGTAAAGAGCAGATCGGTCTGGCTCCTGAGCCAGCAGATTTCGAGGCCTCGGCCTTCGATCGCCCCGTCCTCGATTTCGGCGCGATCGTAGTAGGGAACCAGCTTTCGTCGGCCGATCTTGCGATAGACCGGCCCGCTGTTGGGCAGGCTTGGCGCACTTTGCGAGAAACCCCGGACGAAAAGGTTCGAAGGGCGCCGATAGACCGGCACGGTGTAGACATCCGTCCTAGTGCGCGACCCGTCGATGATCGGCTCGTAATAGCCCGTGACGAATCCGTCCGTTTCGCCGAGACGTGAAATGCGCACGGCCCGGAAACGGCGTTCGAAGAAAGCTCGCGCTTCCGCATCATCCGAGACATTCACCGTCTTCGCCGCTCGGCACGGCTCCCGCAAGGATGCGCCGAGTGCTTTCTGACTGACGGCCGGGATGGGCCGCGCAATGACGGCGCGGCAGCCCGCGCGAAAAGCCTTGAATGCGTCGAGATGATTGTCGTTATTCCAGCCGGCGATATCAGCCCAAGCAACCGGCGAATACTGACCGCCGGCGATCTCGAGAGGCTCTGCCGAACGATGACGGCTTTCGTGAGCTTGGACGGCGACAGGCGCAATCGCCGCGGTGATGCACAACCAGACCGCGCACCTTCTTGACCGATAAAGATTAGCTGGCGCTTCCGGTACCAACAAGTTTCCAGTTCGGGTCGCGCGACGAGATATCGCGGGCAAACGTCCAAACATCGGTAATATCGGAAATCTTCTCGGGGTTTCCGTCGACGATCGCTCCGGTCTTGTCGCGGGTGACGGAAATCATCTGCGAAATGAAGCGGACCGTCAGTTGCTCGGCGCCGTCGCGCAATTCCGCTCCGATCAGCTCGACTTTATCGATTGAAACAAACCGCGTTTCGGTCTTTTGCTCGAGTCTCTCTCTGTCCTTGATGGCCGCGTCAAAGCTTTCATAGACATCCGACGACAGCAGGTCCTTCAAAGTCCGGCGATCCCCGTTGGCGAATGCCAGTACGATCATCTCATACGCATTCCGCGCGCCGCTCAGGAAATGCCCCGGATCGAACGAGGAATCCTGGGTCGCAATGGCGTCGAGTCCCGACGCGAGAGGCGTACCCGGTTCAGCCAGATTCTTCCAGCGATCGGAGGACGTCACGTCGGCGGTGGGCGCCGAGGATGACTGATTGATCACGGTTCCAGGCACCGGGACAACGTTGTTGTCCTGGGTCCCGCGCAGCACCTCGCGCGTGGTACGGTCGTAAGGCGGCCGCTCACTTCCGGTCCGCTGTCCAAGAACACTGCGCAGACGCAGAAAGATAAAGACCGCCAGCGCCAGGAAAATGATGGTGTAAATATCCACGTCGTCTTCACTTTCTGATCGGTCTGGATCGCGATCGGCGAACAAACATCCAGGCTGTGGGCGCAGGTTCACATCGGACGGTCAGATTTATTTAGGTACGAAACCCGGTCCGGCCAAGAGCGCATTTTAGCACAACGAGCGGATCAGGGAGGGGCTCCTTAGACTTGCCAATTTCACCGAGCATAGCGCGTTTCCGATCAAAGGGGAAATTTCGATTGAAGGGAGAAAACGCGTTCTCTCAACAGTTTGAGCCCCCGGTGCGGTGCGGCTTGCGGCGCAGCCGAGGAACGTCCCAGGTTCACCGGCGCATCCGTCGTCCTTGTGGACAGCGGCAGGCTTATGATAGCCACTCGCCCCGACACGGCACTTCAGCTTTTCAAGCAGGCATCTTTCGACAAGGCCGGTTTGATGTTTCAGGAGAGAGATCCATGACCAACGGCAACGGCACGCCTCCCGAGGCAGCCCCTTCCCCCCAGTTGAACGTGCTGGCCCAGTATACCAAGGATTTCTCCTTCGAGAATCCCAACGCGCCCGCCTCCCTCGCGCCTCAGCAACAGCCTCCGTCGATCAACGTTCAGATCAATGTCGGCGCCAGCAACGTGGCGGAGAATGACTTCGAGGTGGTGCTTAAAGTCGAAGGCAAGGCTGAACATACCGGCAAGCTGATGTTCAGTTTCGAGCTCGCTTATGCAGGCGTGTTCCGGATCGTCAACGTTCCCCAGGAAAACCTTCATCCCCTGGTCATGATCGAATGCCCGCGACTGTTATTCCCGTTTGCCCGCGAAATCGTCGCCACAGCCGTTCGTGACGGCGGATTTCCGCCGCTGATGCTCGATCCCATCGATTTCGTAAGCCTTTATCGACAGAACATGGAACGCCAGGCCGCGGCCGCAGCCGCGGCGCAACAAAAGCCAAGCTAACGCTGGCGGCGCGCTGTCCTATCCGCAAACCGGTTCCCGGTCTGGGGATTCCTGTTCCAGGAATTCCGTCCAGACCGCCTTCTCGCCGAGCGTAGCGACGAAATCCCGGTGCGCGATGCGGTCGGCCTCGGTGACGCGCGAAGCCAGCGGCACCGTTCGTTGGCGTCTTGGCAGTTCCAGCGATCCGCCGCGCTGGCGGGAGGTGGTTTCAACCAGGATCAATTGCGACTGGCGCGCGCCGATCAGATCGATATAGACTTCCGCGAGCAGTTCGGCGTCCAGCAATGCGCCGTGCTTGGTCCGGCGGCTGTTGTCGATGGCGTAGCGCGAGCACAGATCGTCCAGCCGGTTCGAGACGCCGGGATGTTTCCGACGCGCCAGCAACAGCGTATCCACCAGCCGATCGCGGCTGATCGCCGGCCTCTTGATGCGCTCAAGCTCGGCATTGATGAAGCCGATATCGAACGATGCGTTGTGAATCACCAAAGGCGCATCACCGATGAATTCCAGAAACTCATCGACGACGTGCGTAAACAGCGGTTTGTCGGCGAGAAAATCGCTCGACAGGCCATGGACCGCGAACGCCTCCTGCGGCATATCACGTTCCGGATTGATGTAGCAGTGAAACGTTTGCCCCGTCGGCATGCGGTTGAAGATCTCAACGCAGCCGATCTCAACAAGACGATCGCCCCGCAGCGGATCCAGGCCGGTGGTTTCGGTATCGAGAACGATTTCGCGCATAAGATTCCGTAAATGACAGCTTTTTCGGACGACGGAGCGCCCCGCAGCCCGCCCTGATTGCGTCAGCACCAAAAGAAATCAGGACCGTCGCCGCGGCATCCTAGCAGCCACCGCCAAAATTTCCCGGATTTGCGCGCGCACATGGTCAAGACCGTGCGAGGTATCCACTACGAAATCCGCCCGCTCGCGCTTTTCGGCGTCCGGCAATTGCCGGGCCTGGATCGCCTTCAGCTTTTCGCTCGTCATGTTGCCGCGGGCGAGAATGCGCTCCCGCTGAACCTCAGGCGTTGTCGTGACGACAACGACCGCATCGACATCCCTCTCGCCGCCGGTTTCAAACAGCAGCGGCACATCGACCACCGCCACCGTCGCACCTGACCGCTCGGCCTGCTCGAGAAACGCTCGACGGTAGGCTTGCAGCAGCGGGTGGACGATCTGCTCCAGCCGCTTCATGGCTGCGGCATCGTGTACGACCTTTGCCGACAGTTTCTCACGATCGACCTTGCCGCCAGCGGTGGTTCCGGGAAACGCGGCCTCGATCACGGGAGCCGCCTCTCCTTCATAGATGGCGTGAACGGTCGCGTCCGCGTCGTAAACCGGAATCCCCGCTTCCGAAAAAAGCCGGGCGGTGGTCGATTTCCCCATTCCGATCGAGCCGGTCAGCCCAAGCACCATCATGTCCGAACGTCCGCTCTCACAACGTGAGCAGCCCTTGAGCGCGCAGATAAGCAAGCAGCGGCAGCAGCGGCAAGCCCAGAATGGTGAAATGATCTCCCTCGATCGCACTGAACAGGTGGATGCCGAGGCTTTCGAGCTGATAGGCGCCGACGCTGGAGGAGGCCGCATCGCCGGCCGCGTCCAGATATATCTCGATCGTATCCTCGCTCAATTCCCGCATCGTCATGCGCGCAACCGAGACATTTTCAAACAGCAGACTGCCGTCGCGCACGACCGAGACGCCGGCGTGCAGCGCATGGGTCCGCCCGGACAGCGCACGCAGATGCGCGGCCGCATCCGCGCGTCCGGCCGGCTTGTTGAACAGACGGCCATCGCATTCGAGCGTCTGATCCGCGCCGATCACATAGCGTCCGGGCGATCGCGATGAGACCTCACGGGCTTTTTCACGGGCCAGGCGGATCGCGATCTCGCCGGCGGCCGTGAGGCCGGACCTTCGCTGGATCGCCCGCTCGTCGATCGCGGCCGGCATCGTCTCGAATGACAGGCCCGCATTGGCGAGCAATAATTGTCGCACCCGGCTTTGCGACGCCAGTATCAAGGGTTTCGACTCGCGCCATATCGCCATGGCCGACTATTCCGGACGCCGCGGCCGGCGCCTGTCGGCAAACAGCTTCATGATCGCCGCGGCCGTCTCCTCGATCGACCGGCGTGTCACGTCCAGTTGGATCCAGTCGTGTTTCACACTCAGGCGGCGGGCGTAGATTATCTCGTCCGTAACGGATTGGCGGTCGATATAGGTCTCATTGCCGGGTCCCGATCCGATGCTCAGCAATCGGTTCTGCCGGACCTGTATCAAGCGCTCGGGCGCTGCATGAAGGCTGACGACCAAGGGATTCTTCAACGATTCCAGTTGGCGCGGAATCGCGATGCCCGGCACCAGCGGAACGTTCGCAGTGCGGATGCCGCGGTTGGCAAGGTAAATCGACGTCGGCGTTTTCGACGTGCGCGATACGCCGACCAGAACGACATCCGCCTCCTCCAGACCTTCGGCGTGCTGACCGTCATCATGCATCATCGTGTAATTCAAGGCGTCGATGCGCTTGAAATAATCCGCATTCAGCGTGTGCTGGGCGCCTACGCGGCCGGTAGTGTCGGCGCCGAGATAAGCCTGAAACAACTGCATGACCGGGCCGATAATCGAAAGGCTCGGAATGTTGATCTCTCGGCACCTGGCCTCGAGCCGTACCACCAGATCCTTCTCAAGTAGCGTAAACAGAACGATTCCCGGCGCGTCCTCGATCTCCGCCAGAACGCGGTCGAGCTGCTTCTGGCTGCGAACCAAGGGGTAGACATGTTCGACAGGCGTGACATCGGCATACTGAGCCGTCACCGCGCGTGAAACGGTGATCAGCGTCTCGCCGGTCGAATCGGACACAAGATGAAGATGAAAATCGCGGCCGGTTACGGGTGTCATCAGCCTTGCACACCCTGTGTATCGTTGTGGAAACCTGACCGCAGTTTCATCGGTCCTACGACGGCCGCAGGATAACTTGATTCTTCTTCACAAAGTCTCATCAACGGGAAAACTCTCGACCCTCTCCAAGGAATAGCGAGATCGTGTGGACTTGTCTCTGGATAATCTCGTGCAAGTGCGGGGTAAGTCCATGGTCCTACGACAGTCTTTCAATCGATCGTGACGGCCTCGGATTCTCCTGCCAATGTGGGCAACGTGCGGAAAAAACCGGGATAGCATTGTGTTCCCTTAATTCACCGTCACTTAGACTCAAACTGAAGAATTTTAAGAGTTTCTTTAGAAAGAGTTGCTTGCGGATATCGTTCCGTTTCTGGCAGGTATCGAGTGCTCCAGCAGGTCGCAAGGCCGAATTCCCCTGAACGAGACGATCGATGTACGAGTGGATCAAAGCCTTTCATGTGATCGCGATCATTTCCTGGATGGCGGGAATGCTCTATCTGCCGCGGCTGTTTGTCTATCACTGCGATGCTGAAATCGGCTCGAAGCAATCCGAGACGTTCAAGATCATGGAGCGGAGGCTGTTCAAGGCGATCATCAATCCTGCGATGATGGTGGCCTGGGGCCTCGGGCTTTATATGATGTGGGAACGTCAGTGGTATTCGGCCGGCTGGTTTCAGGGTAAGTTGGTGCTCGTCATCCTGATGTCCGCCGTTCACGGCTATTTCGCCCGCCGCGTCCGCGATTTCGCTGCCGACCGCAATGTGATGAGTCAGAAATTCTATCGCATTATCAATGAGGTTGTGACTGCTCTCATGGTCGGCATCGTCATTCTCGTTATCGTCAAGCCATCTTAGGCCGGGAAACGGCCGGCAAGAAGGTCCGCCGGCACCTCCTTGCGCGGAAGCGATCAATTTTCTATATTGCGGATATTCCCACCCTACGCAGGCGGATGTGGTCGCGTTCCGGTTTCTAAATTGAACCGGCCGCCATGTCAGGTTTGAGGCCTTTCGGTGATCTTCCTCGCTTGATGTTTTTCCCGGTACGGACAGGACCGCGGTCTTTCCTTTCGGTCGTCGTCCGCATCGTCCCGAAACCACCTGGCCAATCTTCCTCAAGCATTCCACAGGACTCTCCCAATGCGGGAAATGAAACTTCAAGACCTCAAGGCCAAGACTCCAGCCGAGCTCGTCTCATTCGCGGAAGAACTTGGGGTCGAAAATGCCAGCACCATGCGCAAGCAGGAGCTGATGTTCGCCATTCTGAAGCAATTGGCCATCCAGGAAACCGATATCATCGGCGAGGGTGTCGTCGAGGTTCTCTCGGATGGCTTTGGCTTCCTGCGTTCGCCGGATGCCAACTATCTGCCGGGCCCGGACGATATCTACGTTTCACCGTCGCAGATTCGCCGCTTCGGCCTGCGGACCGGAGATACCATTGAAGGACACATCCGCAGTCCGAAAGAGGGTGAACGCTACTTTGCGTTGCTGAAAGTCAACACGCTCAATTTTGAGGACCCGGAGAAGTCGAAGCACAAGGTCAACTTCGACAACCTGACACCCCTGTTCCCCGATCAGCGGTTCCGGCTCGAGCTTGAGGATCCCACGCGCAAGGATTTGTCGGCGCGGGTCATCGATATCGTCGCTCCGATCGGCAAGGGTCAGCGCGCGTTGATCGTGGCGCCGCCGCGCACGGGAAAGACGGTGCTGATGCAGAACATCGCGCACTCCATCACCGCCAATCATCCGGAGTGCTATCTGATCGTTCTTCTGATCGACGAGCGCCCCGAGGAAGTCACCGACATGCAGCGCTCGGTGAAGGGCGAGGTTGTATCCTCCACTTTCGACGAACCGGCGGTGCGTCACGTCCAGGTCGCCGAGATGGTGATAGAGAAAGCCAAGCGCCTGGTCGAGCACGGCCGCGATGTGGTCATCCTGCTTGATTCGATCACGCGCCTGGGCCGCGCCTACAACACCGTGGTGCCCTCCTCCGGCAAGGTGCTGACCGGCGGCGTCGATGCCAACGCCTTGCAGCGGCCGAAGCGATTCTTCGGCGCGGCCCGCAATATCGAGGAAGGCGGATCGCTGACCATCATCGCCACCGCGCTGGTCGATACCGGAAGCCGCATGGACGAAGTGATTTTTGAGGAGTTCAAGGGCACCGGCAACTCGGAATTGATTCTCGACCGCAAGGTCGCCGACAAGCGCACCTTCCCGGCGATCGACATCGCCCGCTCCGGAACCCGCAAGGAAGAACTCATCACCGATCCGCAACTGCTCAAGAAGATGTATGTGCTGCGGCGCATCCTCAATCCGATGGGCACCATGGATGCGATCGAGTTCCTGCTCGACAAGCTGCGCAACACCAAGAACAATTCCGAGTTCTTCGAATCGATGAATACCTGATCGCTCTCGATTTGGGTCAGTGGCTCTCGCGCAAGCGAGAACGTCCGGCCCTTAACTGCTCCAGTCTTCATACAAGACCGCTGAGCGCATCGGGTTGAGTCACGGGCAGCGAACAGGACTGACCGCGGCAGATGAAAGCGGCGCTTTGCGTCGCCGCCGCGATCTTTGCTCGCGCCGGATGATCGGCCGGCAGCGCATCGGCATGCGGCGCATGAAGCACGATGCTCGTCGCGTGCGGCAGTTTTCGTGCGGCGCCGAGCAGCGCGTCGGCGTGTGCATCCTTGCCGACCACGACGATCTCCGCGCCGGCGAGGCGGAGATCGAGCGCATTCATGAGCGAGAGCTGGCCGAAACCCTTCTCGGTCGCGCTCGGCAGCAAGGCGGTGAAGAGGCGGTCGATCCGGTCGCGCCATTTGGTCTCCCCGGTCAGCGTGGCGAGCCGCACCAGGTTTTGTGCGATCACGCCGTCATGGTTGGGGATGGCGTCGTCATCGGTCGAATGCGGCCGCATGATCAGTCCTTCAGCGTCGTCGGCGGTCAGATAATAACCGCCATGCTCGACGTCGGCGTAGTGCGTATCCAGCGTTGATTGCCAGCGCAACGCCTGATCGAGATAAGCGTTGTCGCCGGTCGCTTCGAACAGAGCAAGCGCGGCGCGAATCATCGCGGCGTAGTCGGATGCGAGCGCCGGAATCAAAAGCCTGCCCTTGCGCCATGAATGACCGAGCCGGTCGCCCCGTCCCATCGTCTTCCGGATGAAGTCGAACGCGGCGCGCGCGGTCTGCAACCAGTCGGGCTTACCGAAGACACAAGCCGCGTGAACGAGAGCGGCGATCATCAAGCCGTTCCAGTCGGCGAGAATCTTGTCATCGAGGCCGGGACGAACCCGGCTTTCACGGCGCGCCAGCAGTTTTTCGCGCAGCGCGCGCATGTGAGCGTCGTCGCCGGCTGCGTCGAGGCTCTTGAGGCGATTGGGAATGCTGCGTCCCTCGAAATTTCCGTTTGCCGTGATGTCGTATCGCGCGACGAAATCGGCGGCGTCAGCCGCGCCGAGCACTTCATTGATCTCGCTCAGCGACCAGACATAGAACCTGCCCTCCTCCCCTTCGGAGTCCGCGTCGAGTGAAGAGGCAAAGCCGCCTTCCGCCGTCAGCATCTCCCGGCGCAGCCAATCGACGGTTTCGATCGCGCGTTCACGGTACAGCGGATTTTGGCTGCGCGCATAGTCGAGCGCAAGCAGATCAAGGATCTGCGCGTTGTCGTAAAGCATCTTCTCGAAGTGCGGCACCAGCCATTTGTCGTCGACCGAATAGCGCGCATAGCCGCCGCCGAGATGATCGTAGATGCCGCCCTGGCTCATCCTGGTCAGGGTCAGCGTGATGGCCGCGAAAAAACGGTCGTCGCGGGTGCGCGCGCCGGCGCGCCAGATAAATTCCAGCACCGAGCATTGCGGAAACTTCGGCGCACCGCGCAGGCCGCCGTTCACCGGGTCGGTTGAACGCGCGATCAGGACCGCGGCGTCGTTGAGTTCGGCAATGCCGATATTCGCGGGGCTATCCGCTCGTGCGCGGTCAGACAGCCGTGCGACCAGCGCGTCGCGACGGCGCGCGATTTGGTCGGGCTGGTCGCGAAAAACCCGCGCCACCGATTGCAGGACGTCGGTGAATGCCGGGCGGCCGAAGTCCGGCAGCTTCGGAAAATAGGTGCCGCCCCAGAACGGCGATCCGTCGGGTGCGAGAAACATCGTCAGCGGCCAGCCGCCCTGCTCGCCGAGATGATGCAGCGCGCTCATGTAGATCTGATCGATATCGGGCCGCTCCTCGCGATCGACCTTGATGCAGACGAACAGTTCGTTCATCACCGCGGCGACTTCGTCGTCCTCGAAGCTCTCGTGCGCCATGACATGGCACCAGTGACAGGCGGCGTAGCCGATCGACAGCAGGATCGGACGGTTGCTGCGCTGGGCTTCAGCGAGCGCCTCCGGTCCCCACGGCCACCAGTCGACGGGATTGTGCTTGTGTTGCAGCAGGTAGGGACTGGTTTCCGCGGCCAGACGATTCGCAGGGCGGCCCGAGCTTCCAGCGGCGTGGTTCATATTGAGGCGTCCTTCAGCGAATCTGCGATAACAAAGAGCTTAGGGCGTGTTTGTTGCGATAACTTTGAAGCCAGGTCATCGAGGCAATTCAAGACATAGGCCATGCATCCGCGAGAGCAAACGATCTTCGCCCTGTCGTCGGGCCGGCTACCATCGGCGATCGCTGTCGTGCGCGTGTCGGGCCCGCAGGCCGGCGCCGCGCTTCGTGAACTCGCAGGTGCGATTCCGGTTGCGCGCATGGCGAAGCGCGTATTGCTGCGCGACAGGATCGGTGAAGCGATCGATGATGCCGTCGTCTTGTGGTTCCCCACGCCTGCGAGCGCGACCGGCGAGGATGTCGCGGAGTTTCACATTCACGGCAGCCGCGCGGTGCTGAATGCCCTGTTCGCGGCGCTGTCGTCGATCGACAATGTGAGGGCCGCGGAACCGGGAGAGTTTACACGGCGCGCTTTCGAGAACGGGAAGATCGATCTCACCGAAGCCGAAGGTCTCGATGATTTGATTCATGCCGACACCGACCGGCAACGCCGTCAGGCCTTGCGCCAGTTGCAGGGCCTGCTCGGCGATCGTGCGCGCGGCTGGCGCAAGCAACTGATCGAAGCTTCCGCCTTGATCGAAGCCGGAATCGATTTCGCCGATGAAGGCGATGTGCCGGAAGACCTGGTCAAACCCGCAATGGAGAAGATCGCGCGGTTGCGTCGCGAGATCGAGCAAACCCTTGCGGCTTCAGTGCGAAGCGAACGCCTGCGCGACGGTCTGACGGTGGCGATCGCCGGTCCGCCGAATGTTGGCAAGTCGACGCTGCTCAATCATCTTGCTCGTCGCGATGCGGCGATCGTGTCACCGCACGCGGGAACGACGCGTGACATCATTGAAGTTTATCTCGATCTCGACGGTTATCCGGTGACGGTGATCGACACCGCCGGCATTCGCGAAACGGATGATCCCGTGGAGCAGGAGGGCGTGCGGCGGGCCCGCGATCGCGCAGCATCGGCCGACCTGGTACTGTGGCTTTCGGATGATCAGAGCGGCGAGCCGGACGGATCGATCGGCAAGGGGGAGGTTGCACTCTGGCTGGTACGTAACAAGATCGATCTTTCGGGCCCGGAAAACGATGGGGCGAACCAAGGGCAGCCTGAGGCGGAAATGCGGCGAGGAACGCCGGTACGTCAGTTTCGGATTTCGGCCCGGCGCGGCGACGGCGTCGATGATCTGGCGGCGGCGCTGGCGGCTTTCGCGGACGCCCAACTCGGATCCGGCGAAACGGGCGTGATCACGCGTTTGCGGCACCGCAACATATTGCAGGATGCCGCGGCATCGCTGGCAAGGGCGGAGACGCTGGCCGGCCAGGGCGACGAATTGCTCGCGGAAGAATTGCGAATATTAATTCATCTTATGGGCCGGCTGCTGGGTAGGGTCGATATCGATGAGATTCTTGATTCAGTCTTTAAGGAGTTCTGCATTGGTAAGTAATGAATATTGTTCATTCTTTAAGGGTGCGTTAACCTTCGCGGAAGGCGTGCTCAAAGACAGCGGTGACGTGATGTTTCACGTGAAACACTCCTCCAACTATCACGAATCCAAACTTTTGGATCGTTTGCGGCTGCGATAGAAGTCGTGTCCCGGAGAGTGCGGGAAATTAGAGGGCGTATGGCAGCAGCATTCGACGTCATCGTGATCGGGGGTGGCCACGCCGGTTGCGAAACCGCGGCTGCGGCTGCACGGATGGGCGCACGGACGGCGCTGGTGACGCATCGGTTCGCCACCATCGGCGCGATGTCGTGCAACCCCGCGATCGGCGGGCTCGGCAAGGGCCATCTGGTTCGCGAGGTCGATGCCCTCGACGGTCTGATGGCGCGCATGGCTGATGCCGCCGGCATCCAGTTCCGGATGCTCAATCGCCGCAAGGGACCGGCGGTCCGAGGCCCGCGCGCCCAGGAGGATCGCAAGCTCTACGCCGCCGCGATGCAGGCCGCGGTTCGCGAAACCGCGAATCTTGAAGTCATCGAAGGTGAGGTGGACGACCTGATCGTTTCCGGCGGCGCGATCGCCGGCGTTCGCCTGGTCGATGGCCGGCAGTTCAAGTGCGCGGCGGTGGTGGTCACCACCGGCACCTTCCTGCGCGGTTTGATCCATCTTGGCGAGAAGAGCTGGCCGGCGGGACGGGCCGATGAGGCGCCGGCGCTCGGCCTGTCCGCGTCGTTCGAACGGATCGGATTCACGCTGGGCCGGCTGAAGACCGGGACCCCGCCGCGGCTCGACGGCGCGACCATCGACTGGGACTCGGTCGAGATGCAGCCGGGGGACGATCCGCCGGAGCCGTTTTCGGTGATGACTGACCAAATCGTCACGCCGCAGATCCAGTGCGGCATCACCCGCACCATGCCGGCGACGCATGAGGTGATCCGCGCCAATGTGCATCGCTCGCCGATCTACTCCGGCCAGATCACCAGCTCAGGCCCGCGCTATTGCCCGTCGATCGAAGACAAGGTGGTCCGTTTCGGCGACCGCGACGGACATCAGATCTTTCTGGAGCCGGAGGGTCTCGACGACAGCACGGTTTATCCCAACGGGATTTCGACCTCGCTGCCGGAGGAGGTTCAGCTCGCGATCCTGGCGACGATCCCCGGCCTTGAGAAGGTGAAGATGACCCGGCCGGGTTATGCGATCGAGTACGACCATGTCGATCCCCGCGAACTTGAGCCGACATTGCAGACCAAACGGATGCCCGGGCTGTTCCTGGCCGGCCAGATCAACGGCACCACCGGTTACGAGGAGGCGGCGGCGCAGGGTCTCGTCGCGGGCCTGAACGCGGCATTGGCGGCGGGCGGCGGCGATCCGGTCGTGTTCGACCGCGCCGATGGTTATCTCGGGGTGATGATCGACGACCTCGTGACCCGTGGGATCTCGGAACCCTATCGGATGTTCACCTCCCGCGCCGAATATCGCCTGACGCTCCGGGCCGACAACGCTGATCAGCGGCTGACGGACAAGGGCATTGCCATGGGGTGCGTCGGGGCGGGGCGGGCGGCGCATCATCGGGCCAAAATGGCCGCCTTGCGCGCGGCGAAGACGTTGGCGCTGTCGCTGTCGGTGACGCCGAACGAGGCCGCCCGCCACGGACTTTCGCTTAATCGTGACGGCCATCGGCGGTCGGCGTTCGAGCTGTTGTCCTATCCGGAGATCGGCTGGCGCGAGGTCGCGGCGATCTGGCCGGAACTTTCGGCCATCGATCCCGCGATAGCAGTGCATCTGGAGATCGACGCCAGATATAATGTCTATCTGAAGCGACAGACCGCCGATGTCGAAGCGTTCCGCCGTGACGAGGGGCTGGTTCTGACCGGGATCGACTACAGCGCGGTGCCGGGACTCTCGAATGAGGCGCGCAACCGGTTGGAAAAAGCGCAGCCGCGCACAGTGGGGCAGGCGGGCCGCCTCGACGGCATCACGCCCGCGGCGCTCGGTATTCTGGCGGCGTATCTGCGCCGGGAAACCCGGAAGAGAACGGCCGCTTCCGCGGGATGATCGGGCTCGACCGGGCTGGAAATGTTTCACGTGAAACAATTTTCACCGTGGGCCAATGGCCGACCGATCCGAATCGCAGACGCCCTTAAACGGATGGCCAGTAATCAAGGATGCGTCTATGCTGGCTGGAATGCCCACGTCCCTGCAAGAGCACTCGCCATGTTCGGCTACAGACAAGTCGGCCGCGCTGGCGCTGACCCCTGTTTCACGTGAAACGGAGGGGAGGTTGGACGCCTACGTCGATCTGCTCGGCCAATGGCAGACCAAAACCAATCTCATCGCGCCGTCGACGCTGCCGCAGCTCTGGACCCGCCACATCGCGGATTCGCTTCAGCTTCTGGCGCTGGCTCCGCACGCCAAGCGCTGGGCCGATCTCGGCACCGGCGGCGGCTTTCCCGGCGTGGTGCTGGCCTGCGCGCTGGCGGGCGTCGAAGGCGCTCGCATCGATCTGGTCGAGCGCAACGCCAAGAAGGCGGCATTTCTCCGCGAGGCCGTGCGGATCACCGGATCGCCGGGCATCATTCACCTGATGGATATCGGGGATTATGTGGACAGATTGGGGAATCGGATCGATTGCGTGACCGCGCGCGCGCTGGCCCCTCTACAAATGCTGCTCGGCTTCGCCGAACCTGTCGTGAAACAGGGTGCGAAGGCGTTGTTTCTCAAGGGTCAAGATGTAGAAGCCGAATTGACCGAGGCCACTAAATATTGGAACATAGAACCTCGTCTTCATTCCAGCCGCACCGGGGTCGGCTGGATCGTCGAACTCGACAGGATCGAGCGGCGCGCTGGTTCTCGGGCAGGCAGGCACGGCGTCCGGCATGACGGTAATGGATGAGGTTTATCAAGGCGATAGCGATGAGGGCAGATCCCCTGCGGGGCTGCCCCGGATCATTTCGCTCGCCAATCAGAAAGGCGGCGTCGGCAAGACCACGACGGCGATCAATCTCGGCACCGCGCTGGCGGCGATCGGCGAACGCGTCCTGATCGTCGATCTCGATCCGCAGGGCAACGCCTCCACGGGTCTCGGCATCGACCGGCGCGACCGCAACGTCTCCACCTATGATGTGCTGATCGGCGAGGCGCCGCTGCGTGACGCCGTGGTGCCGACCGCGGTGCCGCGCCTGCACATCGCGGCGTCGACCATGGACCTCTCCGGTCTCGAACTCGAACTCGGCCCGACGAAGGATCGCGCCTTCCGTCTGCGCGACGCGATCACCGCGCTCAACGGCAACGCGGTCGATACCGCCGATTACACCTATGTGCTGATCGACTGTCCGCCGTCGCTCAACCTTCTCACGGTCAACGCGATGGCGGCCTCGGACGCGATTCTCGTGCCGCTGCAATGCGAGTTCTTCGCTCTCGAAGGTCTGTCGCAGCTCTTGCAGACGGTCGAGCAGGTGCGCTCCACGCTCAATCCGAACCTGTCGATCCACGGCATCGTGC
>CAZOOO010000010.1:0-33054 GCA_964581435.1 uncultured Hyphomicrobiales bacterium
GGTGATACATCGAGTCAGAATTCGCTAATGCGCGCAATACAAATTACAACTGTAATGCTAGGCATGATGGTACGGATTTGCGCTTCGGACCAACGCGCAGTCTTCCAGGCCCGAATGCCGCATCCAAAACCCCGGAGACAAAGTGTATTGCCGGTGGTCGTTTGATTTCGACATCCGCAGGCAGGATTGCTGAAGTGGATGCGGTCACTGAATCAAATTGCGGGCCTTCATCGCGAAACGAGACAGGATGAAATGACGAACGAGGCGAGACATAGCTCCGATGCGGCCGCGCCGGCCGACCTGCCGCTGTTGCAGGTCGATGCGGTCGTCAAGCGCTTTGGCGGATTTGCCGCGGTCAATCGTCTGTCGCTCGACATCAAGGCGGGAGAGTTCTTTGCGCTGCTGGGGCCGAGCGGCTGCGGCAAGACCACGCTGCTCCGGATGCTGGGAGGATTCGAGACGCCTGATGGCGGGCGCATCCTTCTCGACGGTCAGGACATATCCGGCGTTCCGCCGCATCGGCGACCGGTCAACATGATGTTCCAGAACTACGCGCTGTTTCCGCATCTGTCCGTGCGGGACAACATCGCGTTCGGGTTGAAACGGGCGAGGCTGCCGCGCGCCGAGATCGATGCGCGGGTCGCGGAGATGGTGGCGCTGGTGAGTCTGGAGGGCATGGAAAAGCGCAAGCCGGAGCAACTCTCGGGCGGCCAGAGGCAGCGCGTGGCGTTGGCGCGCGCGCTCGCCCGGCGTCCGCGGCTGTTGCTGCTCGACGAGCCGCTGGCCGCGCTCGACAAGAAGCTGCGTGAGAACACGCAAGCCGAACTGATACGGCTGCAGCGCCAGATCGGCATGACCTTCATCATCGTCACCCACGACCAGGAGGAGGCGATGATGATGGCGGATCGTATCGGGGTCATGAAGGCAGGACGCTTGCAACAAGTGGCGACGCCGCGCCAGCTCTATGAGGCGCCGAATTCCCGCTGGATTGCGGAGTTCGTCGGTGGCATCAACATCATCGACGGCGAGGTGGAGTCGCGCGACGCCGGCCGCATGACGGTCGCGACGCAAGCAGCCGGTCGGGTGACGGCGGCAGCACCCTCGCAGGCGCTGACGACGGATCAGGTCTGCGTCGCGATCCGCCCGGAAAAGGTTCGCCTGTCGCGCGGCGAGGCGACACCCGAAGCCCATGCGGCTGCGATCAACCGTCTGGAAGGTGTCATTGCCGGCATCAGCTATCTTGGCGGCCAGACTCGCTATCAGGTCAGGCTCGATCGCGGCGCGCTGCTGCACGCGTCGGTCGCCAACACCGTTCGGCGGGAGGCCGACGCCTATGATACGGCGCAGCGCGTGGTGGCGTGTTTCGCGCCGGACGATTGCATGGTGCTTGACCGATGAACGGGCGACGTCTTTTCTCCGTTCCCGCGCGCAGGGCGGCGATCGCGCCGTTGCTGTGGATGTTGTTGTTTTTCCTGCTGCCGTTCGGCTTCGTGCTCAAGATCAGCCTGTCGCACACGGTAATGGCGCAGCCGCCGTATCTGCCCGTGTTCGATCCGGCTGAAGGCATGGCCGTCCTCAAGGCAGCCATCGCGGCGCTGTCGCTCGAAAATTTCAGGCTGCTTGCGTCGGATCATTTTTACGTTCTGTCTTACCTGCGAAGCGTTGTCGTCGCCCTGGTATCGACGTCGATCCTGCTGGCGGTCGGCTATCCCGTCGCTTACGGCATGTCGCGCCTGCCGGCGCGCTGGCAACCGATTGCGATGATCCTGGTGATCGTGCCGTTCTGGACCTCGTTTCTGATCCGGGTCTACGCGTGGATCAACATTCTCCAGCACGACGGCATCCTGAATAGCGTGCTGGTGGCGCTGCACCTCGTCAGCGCACCCGTCGTGTGGCTGTCCACCGACGCCGCGATGTATATCGGGATCGTCTATTCCTATCTGCCCTTCATGATCCTGCCGCTCTACGCGACACTGGCCAAAATGGATCCCGCGCTTCTTGAGGCTTCCGCCGACCTCGGCGGCTCGCGGCTGACGACGTTCTGGCTGGTGACGGTGCCGTTGTCGTTGCCTGGTATCGGCGCGGGCGCGCTGCTGTGCTTCATTCCGATCGTCGGCGAGTTCGTGATTCCGGATCTGCTCGCGGGATCGACTTCGCCGATGATCGGGCAAACCCTGTGGCTGGAATTCTTTACCAACCACGATTGGCCGGTGGCGTCGGCGATCGCCGTCGTGTTGCTGGTGCTGCTGCTGGCGCCGCTGCTTGTTTACGAGCGAATGCAGCGCCGCCGGTTGGAAGGAAGGCGATGATGGCAAAGCCTGCGCTCGCCGGACTGTCCCGCTTCAACGTCACCTCGCTCGCGCTCGGTCTGGCGTTTCTGTACCTGCCTATCGTCATCCTCATGATCTATTCGTTCAACGCCTCGCGGCTGGTGACGGTGTGGGGCGGATGGTCGGTGCGCTGGTACGTTGAATTTTTCAACAACGAGGCAATGGTGTCCGCGCTTGCGATGAGCCTGCGGGTTGCCGCGGTGTCGGCCACGGCCGCGACCGTTCTGGGAACGCTGGCCGCGGTCGCCCTGGTGCGCGCCGGCGCCTTCCATGGACGCACGCTGTTCTCGGGAATGCTGTACGCCCCGCTGGTGATGCCCGAGGTGATCACCGGACTGTCCTTGCTGCTGCTGTTCGTTGCGGTCGAGGCGCAACGCGGGTTCTGGACGGTCACCATCGCGCATACGACGCTGACCATGTGCTTCGTCGCCGTGGTGGTGCAGTCGCGGCTCGGATCGCTGGATCGAAGCCTGGAGGAGGCTGCGATGGACCTGGGCTGCGATCCCTTCCTGGCGTTCGTCAAGGTGACGTTGCCGCTGATCCTGCCGTCGGTCGTCGCGGGCTGGATGCTTGCGTTTACGCTGTCGATGGACGACGTGGTGATCGCGAGCTTCACCACCGGCCCCGGCTCCACGACGCTCCCGATCCGGATTTATTCGGAGGTGCGTCTCGGCGTGAAGCCTGAGATCAACGCGATCTGCACGCTGATCGTCGGATCGATCGCCGTGGTCATCGTGGCCGCGTCGCTGGCCTCGAAACTCTCGAGCCGGCAGGGCGAGAGCGCCGCGCCGCTGTAGGGTTGAAAAAGCTCGCGGGAAAGATCAGTTTGCATGCGGCGTTTCGGGCCCGATTGGAGCATCCGGAACGGATATCGCAGGAACCGCCTTGCGATCCGTCAGATGCTCGATCACCGAACGAACCGCGTCGCGGGTCTTGCGGTCCCTGACCGCGTCGAGCAGCGGCGCCGACGCTTTGGACCGTCGTATCAGGCTTTCCGGATCGGGAAAAACCAGCGGGTCATCCCACGGTCCCTGGACCACGAACGGCAGCTCGAAATTGTCGGCGCCCGCAGCCGAGGTCAGGCTTGCGACGCCCTTGAGATCGTAGTCTCGCGAAGGCACCGAGGCAGTGCCGGTCAAAGTGAGGCGCGCTGTCGGTCCTTCGACGCGCACGTCGGTCGCGACCGCGACGCCGTCGTTGAAATCGAGGGCGATATTCAGCTTGTCGAAAAGCGTCTTGCCGTTGCGGAAACTTCCGCCGCCGGAGAGCGGCCGCCGCTCCAGCCGCTTCAGCAGTTGTTCGATATTGAATCCGCTGATGGCGCCGTCGTGACCGGTGAGAACCGCCGTCCCGTCGAGCGATTGCGCCAGCCCGAAAGGACTCGATCCCTTGGCCTCGAGCGAAATATTCAGGTTGCCGCGCCCGGAGAGCCGGCCGGTGCCGAACAGATCGCTGACGCAGGCTTGCAGATCGACATCGGTAAGCTGAAACTGCGCCTTCACATCGGCGGCCGCCTCGGCGTACGAGACGCCGAACGATCCCTTTGCGATGCCGTCATAGATTTGCGCTTCGCCGATGCTGAGCGCCAGCGATCCGTTGCGGAGGTTGGCGCCGAGCGCCGTCTTGCCAAGTTTTGTGGAGCCGACGATGACCTTCGCCGCCGAAAGCCGCATGTCGAGGTCAGTGGCGGACAGCGCGCGCAGGTCGAACAACTGCCGGTTCCAGTCGCGGGCTCCGCTGGCAAGCAGCCGGATCGTCTTGACATAAGGCGTGAAATCCAGCGTGCCGGCAGCCAGCGTGGCCTGCAAGGTCTGCCGCCCGTTGTTGGCGTAGGTCATGACGCCTTCGGCGACATTGCCGTCGATTTCGATGTTGACGTTCGTGAGCGCGACCGACGAGCCGATCATGCTGGCGCGCGCCTTGAGCGCGAAGCGATCGAACCCGCCGCTGTCGGGAGGAGGTTGTCCGATCCAGCGGAGCGCCTCGCGCAAGGAGGCGCTATCGGCGGAAAGCGTGCCTTCCATCATCAGGCTGACCGGGTTGGCGACCGTGCCGTCAAACGCGAATTTCAGCCGTGCGCTGGCGACCTTGATCTTCAGGCCGGACCGTTCGCCCGACAGTGCTGCGAGAAAATCACTGAGGCTGATGCTGCCGTCGATGCGCTCGCCGCGCCAGTCGAACTGTCCGGTCGCTGCGAATGAGCGGGAGATCGAGGGCCACGCTAGCGACAGGTCGATGCCGCGGAGGTTTTCGGAAATCTCGCCGGCGGCATCCTCATAGCTGAGTTCGCCATTCTGGATTCGGATTTCCGAGAACGAGACCGGGCTGTCGGCTCCGGGCTTCATGTTTCGTGCGATCGTTTCGACAAAGGGAGTCCAGTTGCTGCGGCCGTCGGCGGCGCGCTTGACGCGGATGTGAGGGTGGAACATCATGACGTCGGCGATCTGGAAACGCCGCATCAGCAGCGGAAGCAGGCGCAGATTGGCGGTCAGCACCTCGACGCTGAGCGCTGGAACATCGGCGTCGCTGCCCTTGATGCGGACATCATGGAAGGAAACATAGCTGCCGGGAAAAACCGAGACGTCGATGCGGCCATCGGCGACGAAATCAAGCCCCGTCACCGTTCGGATCTGGGTTTCGACGGCGTCTCGCAGGGCATCGTGGTCGAGCAGCCGAGACATGCAGATCAGTCCCGTCAGGCCGATCACCGCAACTCCCAGAATGGCCGCGACCGATATTCCCAGGCGCTTCATTCCTTGGGCCATCGTCAATGACGTTTCCGGGTTGGTTGACACGTCGAGCGGTAGCCCGACTGCGCAGCAACTTGATGGGTTTTCTTGACGCTTTCAAGGCCGCCAGCGGTCTGATTCCGGCATTTGACGCCCCGCGCGGATTTTGCCTAATACTCCCCCTTTGACCATGCCCCCGCGCCGGTAAGCGGCGCCTTCCTCCTTGCAGGTTGCAACTCATGAACAAGGTCTATCCCGACGCCAGATCGGCCCTCGATGGCCTTCTCAGGGACGGCATGATGATCATGTCCGGCGGATTCGGCTTGTGCGGCATCCCGGAAACGCTGTCCGAGGCCATTCGTGACTCGGGAGTCAAGGGTCTGACCTTCGTGTCCAATAACGCCGGCGTCGATGGCATCGGACTGAGCCGTTTGCTCGAAACGCGGCAGATTAAGAAGATGATCTCGTCCTACGTCGGCGAGAACAAGCTTTTCGCCCAGCAGTATCTCGCCGGCGATCTGGAACTTGAATTCAATCCGCAAGGCACGCTGGCCGAGCGCATTCGCGCGGGCGGGGCCGGCATTCCGGCGTTCTACACCAGGACCGGCGTCGGCACTCTCATTGCCGAGGGCAAGGAAGTGAAGGAATTCGACGGCGAGAAGTATCTCATGGAGCGAGGTCTGTTCGCCGATCTCGCTATCGTCCACGCCTGGAAGGGCGACACCGCCGGCAATCTGGTCTACCGAAAGACCGCGCGGAACTTCAACCCGATGATGGCGACCGCCGCGAAGGTGACCGTCGCGGAAGTCGAGCATCTGGTGCCCGCAGGCGAGATCGATCCCGATCACATCCACACCCCCGGCATCTTCGTCAAGCGCATCGTCGAGGTCGGCGGCGACAGGAAGCACATCGAGTTCCGCAGTACCCGTCCACGCCCGGCGGCGGCATGATCGCGAGAAGCACGCTAAGCTCCTTGCAATGATAACAAGATGACAGGAGAGCCTCGATGGCCTGGACCCGCGAGCAGATGGCGGCGCGCGCCGCCAAGGAATTGCGCGACGGCTATTACGTCAATCTCGGAATCGGTATTCCGACGCTGGTGTCGAACTTCATTCCCGACAATATCGACGTTCAGCTTCAGAGCGAGAACGGCATGCTCGGCATGGGTCCGTTCCCCTATGAAGGCGATGAGGATCCCGATCTTATCAACGCGGGCAAGCAGACCGTCACGGAATTGCCGACCACCAGCTATTTCTCTTCGGCCGACTCGTTCGGCATGGTGCGCGGCGGCCATATCGACCTTTCGATCCTCGGGGCGATGCAGGTGGCGCAGAACGGCGATCTCGCCAACTGGATGATCCCCGGCAAGATGGTCAAGGGCATGGGCGGCGCGATGGATCTCGTCGCCGGCGTCAAGCGCGTCGTCGTGGTGATGGAGCATTCCGCCAAGGACGGTCCCAAGCTGCTCAAGCGATGCACGCTGCCGCTGACCGGCGAACGGGTTGTCGATATGGTCGTGACCGATCTTGCGGTGTTCTCCATCGACAAGCACGGCGAAGGTGGCATGAGGCTGATCGAACTCGCCGACGGCGTCACGCTCGATGAGGTCAGGGCCAGGACCGAAGCCGAATTCGACGTCGCGCTGCCGAACGCCTGAGGCGGGGACGCGCCAACCAGATCATCAGTCCTGCGCCAGCGCCGTTGCTTGCGCGAACACCACCTCGATCAGCGTGCCGGAGTGTGGTCCGGTTTTGATGTGGAACTGGGCGCGGTTGGCTTCCACCAGCGCCTTGGTGAGCGACAGGCTGACGCCCGCGCTTTTTGATGCCTGGTCGCTCGGCGGCGGCGTGCGGAACGGCTCCGTCGCCGCGGCCAATTCATCTTCGCTAAGGCTGTGCCCGGAGTCCCGCACCCGCAGCGCCACGTCACCGAAATCATTGACCGCCGTCGAAACGATGACTTGCCCACCGGCATTGGCCAGGTGGATCGAATTTCCGATCAGGTTGAGCGTGATCTGGCGCAGCGCCTGTGCGTCGGCGACGACGGGCGGCAGCGTGTGCGCGAGCGAGGTCCGTATGATGATGCGCTCGCGATTGGCCTGCGGCTGCATCACCGCGACGCATTGCTCGACGATGTCGTTGAGATTCTGGTTGACGAAGGCGAGATCAAGTTTGCCGGTCTCGATCCGCGACAGGTCGAGAAGATCATCGATGAAGGTGATGATGCGTTCGCCCGAGGCACGGATGTCCTTCATGTATTCGATATAACGCTCGTTCTCGAGCGAGCCGAATTTCTCATCGATCATCACCTCGGCAAACCCGATGATGGAGTTCAGCGGCGTTCGGATTTCATGGCTGATCCGCGCCAGCACGTCGGCCTTGGCGTTCGCTGCGCGCTCGGCCTGCCGTCGGGCCTGCGACAGTTCGGTCTCGACTTTCTTTGAAAGCGACAGGTCGCGGAACACGGCGAAAAAGTTGGGGCTTTCAGCCTGGGTCCGGGCCATTGTCATCGAGAGCGGGATCAGGCCGTCCTCGCCCACGCGGCCCACCACCTCGCGGCCGTGATCGGGCAGGCTTGCGGCGTCACCCGTAAGGCTCCGGAGATAGTCGCGCACCGCGCCCTGGCTCTCCGGCGCGAAAAGATCGGCGAGATTGCGTTGCGTGAGCGCGTCGCCGGAACGCCCGAACAGCGCTTCGGCGCTGCGGTTGCAAGCGGTGATGTGTCCGCCGTCGTCGAACATCAGGATGCCTTCGTCTGCGGTGTCGACGATGGTGGCAAGCTCCTCGGCGGTGGCATGGCCGACGCGAGGCGGCGCCGATGCGCCGCCGCATATCAAGGCGTTGGCGGGCCCGCCATCCCAGGAGACCGCGAAAAGCCGGGCGTTGATCGGCTGTTGCGGTGCGCCCGACGGCGTCGTCGCCGAGACCGTGACGGGAGCGCCTGTGGGCCGCGCGTTGCCGGCGGCAGGCATGTCGGCTTGGTCTGGCAGGACATCGGGTTCGCCGGCCTCTTGCAGCGCCTGAAGGCTCTCGAAGCCGACCAGCGCGAGAAACGCCGGGTTGGCGTACAGGACGCGACCGGCTCGGTGGATCATCACGCCGCTCGGAAGCAGGTCGAGGATCAGGCTGTCGCGCGCGATGGTGGTCTGCCGCGGAGCGGGCGGTTCGGGCGGTGACGATCCATCCACCTGCTCTCGGGTGGCTTCGGGTGTCTCCGGCGCGACCGGCGGCTCGGCGTGATCCTCAGGCTCGGTCGCCTCCGACTCGGCGGCTTCGGATTCGGCAGCTTCGGGCTCGCCCTCCAGCCGGGCCGAGAGCTTGCGCGCCAGTTCGTTGAAGGCATTGTTCTCGACCGGCGTGAGAGGAGGCGGTTTCAAGTCGACCGGAGACCTGAACGGCAGGACATTCTTGGGCGGTTCCACGGCGGTGTCCGGTTCTGTCGGTTGCTGCAAGGATTCGGAGGGTGCGGCGCCAGCAGAACTTGCCGGATCCGCCGGCGCCGGATGGGATGTCTCGCTGAACAAGAATTCGTGGCGCCGACTTGCTGCAAGTCGCGCCAGCCCCTCGCGATCGCGGCAGACGCCGAAGCCACGATAGCCGATGAAATGGCGTGCGCGGTCGTAGATCGGAAGTCCCGAGAGTTCGACACGCAAACGTGCGTCCGATCCGTCGACGGGCCAAAGGAGCGTGATGCCGCTCCAGGTGTCGCGGGTTTCGACCGCCTTCGCGACCCGGCCTTCGGGATCGAGTCCGAATGCGTCCGTGATCTCGCTCCACAACCGGCCGAATCCTGCGGCTGTTCGCATTCCGATGATGCGGGTGAATTCGTCGGATCCGAACGAGAAGCGGCCTTCGGCATCCATCCGCCACATGAAGCGCAAGGGATGGCGGTGTCTCTGCGGCGGAGAGTCATGCGACGGGCGATTGTCCGGTGCGGGCGCCGACTCGACGGCTTGCATCGGCGCAACGGTCGCGCTGTTCCGCAACCGACATTCGGCTTCCGGTTCAATCGACGGTGGCGCGTGATCAGGGGAGCGATCCGCGACTGTCGGCTCCAGCAGGGCGACAAGCCCGATATCGCCACCGCTTCCGACGCGTTGCAGCACCAGCCGCCAAGATCCGACCAAGGTCTCGGCGCGGCCGTCGCATAGCGCGATGTCGCGCAAGCCGTCGAGTCCGTCCTCGGCGAGACTGCCGATGCCGAACAGCGGACGCCCCTTGTTGCTGGCGGCGATGAACCGGCCGTCGCGCGAGAATACGGCAACCGGCGCATCGACGCCTTCCACCAGACGCTGCAATCGCTCGGCCAGCGCCATGCCGCGACCGTACGGCTCGGCGGCCGTGATGAGGATGGCGCTGCCGACGCCAGGAAAATCGAGCCGCGAGCAGGCGCAGGTGAGAAGGCTTCCCAGCCCGGCATAGCCCCGCATTCGTTCAAGCTGCACGACGCCTGAGGGCGGCAGCCGGCTCGCGAGCCGTGCCACCTGCCGTCGGCGCGGGTCGTCAGGGTCGAAGTGTCGTGAAGCAAGAGCGGAGGCGTCGGTTGCTCCGACAATAGAGACGCCCGCCGGATTGGCCCACAGGATGCGCGCGCCGTCCGGCGTCCACAGCCACGCGGGCAGGGCGCCCGCCGCATGAGCAGCCAGCCGTGGGTCGGTCATGCCCTGTAACCGGAAACCGGCGCTATTCTCGGCGCTATTCATGGGCACTCATGGGCACCGCGTGTCAAATGTCCTTGATTCTTGCATTCCCCGGCTGCGCGTGTCGGCTTTCATGGGCCGCGGTCCTAACAGATCGTCAGTATCGCGTCCGCCTTGTCGGAGGTCCACGGCCGGTCTCCCGAAATCCCCGGCAAAGCCGGGATAACCTTAATTCGGACGCTGTCATGGACCTCCGCGGTTCGCGACAGTGTTCGAGATATCAGCGGCAAGGCAATCTCCTTCGCCCAGCAGAATATGACCCGCATCACTGGACTATGCCGAGAAACCTCGTCCGCGCGAAGGATCTCTCGGAGGCGATGCGGCTGAATACTGAATACGTGCAGGATCAGATGAAAGCCCTGACCGAACAAGCCAGCGAAATAGGGCAGAGCATGGGCCGGGCCGCCTTGGGAGGCCGAAACGTGTTTTGCGCCGCAATATATTGTTGCGTTGCACAAAGATGTTGTGATAGAAGTATAGCAGATACTGGCGTGATCCGCTCGTGATCAAGCCGAGTTGCAGGACGATCACCACAGCAGATCACACACGACGTTCACGCAGGTCATCACACGACCACAAAGTGCAAAGGATTACTGCCATGGCTAATCCAGGCGATGCTTTTGAAGTTCCCGAGGAAGTGCGTGCATTCGCCGAGAAAGGCGTCTTGCAGGCGCGCGATAACTACGCGAGGTTCAAGGAAGCCGCGCAGGAGGGCAACGGCGCTATTGAGGCCGTATTCAACGCTGCAGCCAAAGGAGCGCATGTTTACTCTGCCAAGCTGCTCGATTTCGGTCAGGCCAACACCAACGCCGGCTTCGATTTTCTGCAGGCCCTGGTCGGTGCGAAGTCGTTGTCTGATGCGACCGAGTTATGGAGCGTCCATACCCGCCAACAATTCGGGACATTGGCTGCCCAGGCCAAGGAATTGACTGAACTGACCCAGAAAATTGCGGTGGAGACTGCCGAGCCGATCAGGACTGGCGCGTCAAAATTATTCCAGCCGGCCGCCTGATAAACAGCCGTTGACGCTGAAATAACAAACCCGGGCCGAGAGGCTCGGGTTTGTTATTTCAGCGTCGCTATAAGCAACAATCTAAAAACCAGACCGTGTGCAGGTTTTTGTTGCCCGGATATTGCCCCGGTCTCGAAAGAGATCTTGGAGAGTGGCGCTAAATTCAATATAAGTATTTGATTTTATTTGTATAGTTTGGTGGCCTCGATCCGCCGACCTCCTGTTCCACAGGTAGTTTCTTCGCCGCTGTCGATCTGCTTCACGACTGCGGCGGAGATCCGCTCGACCGCCGCCGTATCGTTGCCGGCGGTAAAAATCTCGGCCCGCCCCTCCAAGACATGCACCTCGATCAGAATGCCCGGATCTGTGAGGCGAAGCCGAATGGCCGAGCTACTTAACCGTAACCTCTGCATGTAGGAGACCATAGAAGGCGGGTGACGCCTGCCGCTGCTTTTCTGTGACATCCGCGCGCCATCCGCATCACTGGCGGTGCGCGCGGGTCTGTTATCGCTGCGGCCGACGCGGACCACCACCGCCATGCGGACGCGCGGGCGCGGCGGGCCGCGCCTGTGGTCTCGCCTGCGGTCTGGTCGCTTGAGGCCTTGCCTGCGGCCGCTGAATATTGGCCGGGCGGTTCACGTTCGGTCGTTGCGGCGCGGGACGTTGAACCTGAGGCTGCTGTCCCTGCGGACGCTGCACCTGGGGCCGTTGCCCCTGCTGCGGACGCTGCACCTGGGGCCGTTGCCCCTGCTGTGGTCGCTGAACCTGAGGCCGTTGCCCCTGCTGCGGTCGCTGGACCTGAGGCCGTTGGACCTGAGGGCGGTCTGGCCGTGGCGCGCTGGCGCCAGCGCTAGCACCGGGACGGTTGGGGATTGCGGGACGGTCAGGCCGTGCGCCAGGACGATCCGAGCGGATCGCGCCGGGGTTGTCGGGCGTCGGCGGCCGGTCCGGCCGCAGATTTGGCCGGTCGGGCCGCGTTCCGAGATCGGGACGCGAGCCGGGAAGTCCCGGGCGGTCCGGTCTGTCGACACCGGGCCTGTTGGGGATGTCAGGCCGCACGCCGGGCCGGTCGGGTCTGCCGATCCCCGGCCGGTCGGGCCGTATGCCGGGACGGTCCGGACGGATCGCACCTGGGCGGTCGGGTCTCCATGCACCCGGCGGGTGGACGCCGGGCGGACGCCCGGGGCGATACGGCGGGCGCCAATTCGGCGGCGGCGGGCGCCAGTGCCAGGCCGGCGGATGGACCCAGATCTGGTTCCAGTGACGGTTGTTCCAGCCCCACCGGTTATTCCAGGCGGAGCCGACGATGATGCCGGTACCGAACATCAGCGCGCTCGGTACCGCCGTGTCGAACACCGTGACGGGATCGTACATCGGCACATAAATACGCTCTGGCGTCGCCGGCTCGATATAGATGACGCGCGAGCCGCTGTCCTCACGCGTCCTCACCACCTGCTGCGGCGTGGTCTGCAGGTTGCCGGTCTTCTCGGCCTTGGCGCGCAGCATCTGGATCGTCGTGCCGACATCGTCCGGCTGCACCGCGAACGCCATCCCCAGCGATTGCGTCCAGTCGATATGGTCGGTCAGCATTTCGATGACATCGGGAAAGCGCGTCAGCGCCTGCACCGAGGAATCCCACGGCTTGGCGTCGATTTCCGCGAAGTCGCCCTGCCGCACCTTGTCCGGATTGGCGGCGATCCACTGGTCGGCATCGGCGATCTGTTCCGGGAAGGCGGCGGCCGGCAGCAACACCGCCAGCAGCGGATCGGGGTAAAGCGCGATCGGTCCCAGGATGTATTCGAGATCGGAGATCGAATAGACCGGCTTTTGCGGCACGGGCTCGGGCGCAGCTGGCAACGTCTGCGCTCCGGGTGCGGCGGGCACGGGCGGTGACGCCTGTACGGGCGGCGTCGATTGCTCGGCGGGCGCGGGCGGCGCTGTTTGCGCGGCCGCAGGTGGAATGACCGACGACAATCCGAGCATCGTGGCAGCAAAGATGCGAGGGAAAGGATCGGTGAAGAAACGGCGATCGTACCTTGGCAGTTTCAAGATTTATTCCCTTCGAAAGACGCTACTCATGATTACCTTACACGCACGCTGGTATCCGTTCACCTGAGGTCTGCCGAATGGGACGGCAGATAACGCAGCGTCGCGTCGGCCGCTTCAATCGCCTCAACATGGCCGACGGCAAGACCTCGAGTGGAAGAGCCGATCGCTGCGGGCCTATCGCCGTCGCACGCTGGCCGCCGGCGCGTTGATCGCCGGCTGCTAGAGCGGGATGAGGAAAAGTGTACAGCGGTTTTCCGCCCGCATCCCGCTCTAAAATATTGGAATCGATCACGTTCATGATCCTGGATCGATTCGATCCAGGATCATCGTGATCTAGGCGAGCGGGACCAACATGCGCCGTGCGCGCGCCGCGCACTCGGCTCTCTGTTTGCTGGCGCCGTCGGCAAGGACGCGATGAGCCGGGTGCGGCGCAAGGTGACGAGCGACCGGAACGCATGCGGGACGCTGGAGATCGCCTCCGCCCTTTCGGCGGTGATGGTGCCGCCCGCCGCACCCAAGCACTTCCACATCCACGCGCTAACGTGTGGCGCAGACGGCGCCGTCGGCTTCCTGGAGTCCAAACGGGTGGATATTTCATGACCCCTCAGCAGACTCCCGTGGAGCGGACCCGCCAAACAGGTCAGCGAGCCAACGGCTTGAAGGATAGTGCGCACAGAAGGTCAGAATCGCAAGCGCGATCGGCACGCCGATGAAGGCTCCATAGAGCCCCCAGACCCAGGTCCAGAAGAAAACGGCCAGCAGCACGAGGGAGGGTGAGATCGCCAATACTCTGCCCGAGACGAGCGGCTCCAGGTAGCTACCGATGACGAACTGGATGACGTTGAGGCAGGCAAAGATCGCGACGACCGCCTGCCAACTGTCGAACTGGGTCATCGCGAGCAAAGTCGGAAACAGGGTAGCGACGAACGGGCCAATGAAAGGAATATAGTTGAGCACGAAGGCGATCACGCCCCATTCCAGTGCAAATGGAAGGCCCACGCCCCAAGCGAATATCCCGACGAACGCTCCGGTAGCGAGGCTCATCAGCGTGCGCACTTCCATATACTTGCGAAACTTTCGCGCGGTTTCGGCGCTTGCTGCCAGCAGTGCCCGCGAGCTTTCAGGCGGGAGGAAGGCTTTCGCGTTGCGCTGCAGGCTGTCGACCTCCATCAGTCCGAGAATTACGTAAAGGAGCGTGATCAGCCAGAAGCTCAGCGTGCCGTTGAGACGGCCCGTGATCGCCTGCGCTCGTCGCAATAGCCACCCGACATTGAAATGCTCCGCCCACAGGCCCGCAATGGAAATGCCATGTTCGTCCAACCAGTTCACCAACTGAGCATAGATTGCCTGGTAGCGCATTGAATCGGTGACGATAGAGTGACCTACACGCCCGAAGCCCCAGACTGCTAGGGATGTGAAGATCACTATGGTCGCGACGGTTGCGACCATAGTGATTGCCAGCGCGAGCAGCGTCGGCACCCGCTTCTGCAAGGCGTTCTGCAACGGCCAGACAATAGCGATGATGAAAAGACCAAGCGTCAGAGGGGCCAAGACGACGTCCGCCTGATAGGCGACGAAGCCGATGGCGACAGAGACGAGGGTGACTGTTGAAGCCGTGACGACCGTATCGCTCCGCATTCTTTCGCCCCCGTTTCCAGAGCTAAGCTCGCCGCATTGTCCGCAATGCTCGCCCGCGACGGGGAGCGTCCACGGGCGGTAATGCTCACGGAGCTCTTTACGCCTCCGCTCGATCAATTCCAGCTATAGCGCTTCCATGAGTAAGCAAACAAGCTTGTGGAGATCGCTGTTCTCAGCGTTTCCTCGCTGTTGGCGTTATCAGCCCGTCGATGAAATCGTGATTTCATCAGCTTGTGCTTTCGGCAGCAAGAGTAACGACGAACATCGCGGGGTTGTCCCTTTGGACTGCTTGAGCCGGATTGCGTTGCCGTCATAAGAGGTCCATGTCAGGCGCAGCAAGTCGCCTTGGCGTTGCCCGGTCCATAGCGCCAGCATGAGGGCGAAACAGGTGCCGGGTCGTCAGATCCAGGCCGAACTCGTTCTTTGCGGTTTCAAAGCCCGGCGATGTCCTTCAACGGCGACAAGATAGCATCGACTTTCCATGAGAGCGGGCGCGCAACAAAAAGCGGGTCTCGATCAGTGCGACCGGGACCCGCCAGGCTTTCCGCGAGCCGCGTCATTTCTTGAATGACGGATCGCTCTTTGCGTCTGCGCGCGCTTTCCATTCGAGCGAGTAGTATTCGCCGCGATCGCGCGCCCACGGATCGAACGTATTGATCACATGCCTGAGTTCGGGTTCTAGCTCGGGGGCGTTGCGCAGCAGGATGCGCTTGAGCGGAGCGACCTCCTGTTCGTGGCCGTTCGGTTCGCCCTGCTCCATCCGCTTGCCGCCCGGGCCGTTGTCATTGACCCAGGCGAGTCCGAAGGTCGTGTAGAATTCCGGGCGATAGCTCGACGTGAAGAACCGGTCGCTGAACAAGCGGCGCGAGGCGTTCAGGATGAACAGCTGGAGCTGAGTTTCTGAGATGGCGGAGCCATGCGGGCGGGTCGTCTCAGCGAGCCATCCGACCACCATGTCGACGTCCTCGATGTTGTCGACCTCGCTACCATTCGCATTGCCGAGGCAGTCGTTGATCGGCGAGCCGTCGGGATTGCGTTGCGCTGAGGTGATCTGCTTGTTCACGTCGCACTTGTGCGTGCCGTAGATCTCCCGCAGGGAATCCACGAGTTCCCGCTGAAGTTTCCTGTCCGCCTCGGAGACGTCAGGTCGTTTGTCGATGAAGTCGTCAAAGCCGGTCAACTGGCGCAGGCCGATCTGCCGCCGCAGTTCATTGAAGCGGGGCAAGCCACGCTCGCGGTCGCGGATGAGGTCGAGGGCGGCAACGTCGATCTTGGTGTCGAGGCGCGGAGCAAGATCGAGATTCTGCATGAACTGGGGATGATTGCGCAAGAACAGCAGGCCGAGGCGCTGGCGGCCCATCGTCAGGGCCCAGTTCGCCAGTCCGCCGTCGTGCATCCGGGCGGTCGCCTTGCCGCGGAAGGTATCGATGACCGCCACCTTGTTACGGATCTGGTTCGGGTCGTTCTCAATCTGGCGGAATTCGAGCAGGTCCGGCACGAGCGGGTGCAAGCGGTAGACCGTCGGAAATTCCTCCGGGAAGTTGAACGGCGACCCGAAATGGCTGGTGCCTCCGTTCACGACCTCCGGCTTCCACTTTCCCGTATCCTCGTCGATTAGTTCCTTGTTCGCGCCGGTCGCGATGATCCCGGGTCCCGACGACACCGCCGATGCGAGCACGTTGGCGTCCCTGGGGTCGCGTGACGCCCTGAACTTGTCGCGGATGCGCTCAACGATCCGGTTCATCACGGGATATTTGTCCTGATCGATAAGGCCGGACCAGTTGGAGTTCATCGCCCGGTATAGCGGCTCGTTATAGAGAAGCTGCGTCGTCCATTCGATTGTGTGGATCTTCGCGATCTCGGCCGACACCACGAGCCGCGCCACCTGGAAGAGCTCCTCGGGCGTGACTTGCGAATAGGTGATGACTTGCTGCGGATTGGCGGGGTTGCGCAGACCCGAGTCGGCGTTCGGCGTGAGTGCCGCTTGCTTGCGAAATGCATCTACGAAGCTGTTGTGCTCGCGCACGAACAGATTGTGATAGAAGCTCATGCCGATCGACCAGTTGTCCGGAAAGGCCGTAGCTTCCTGGCCGGCCCATTCGGGCTGAATCGGGTCGCACTGTCCGGTCGTCGCCCCAGGCGGGCACGCGCTCCCGAACACGGGCAAATACCCAAGTTTCTCACCAGTGTGACTCGGCCGCATGTCCAACTTCGCGCGATCAGCCGCATCACGCTTGACGCGCCGCTCCGAGCGCTCGTCGTAGCCATAGATCTGCGACGCGTCCCACCAGGCCGTGACGGTGTTGCGCGTCGTTTTGTAGGACCGCGCGGGTCGTTCGGTCCCGGTCTCCGCGGCCTTGAACGTTCCGGGAGCGGTGGAGTCGGCGATCAGTGCCGCGTCCATCTTGTCGCCGGGGCGGCAGCCGAGCTGGACCGCCTCCGGCGTCGCGCAGCCGAGGCTCGTCATGATGTGCGACTGGTCGTTCCGCGACTCGTCGAGGTGCGAGAACCAGTCGTGCGTCATGAACTGGATCCAGAAGGCGGCGAGCACATTGAAGACCGGCGCCTTCCGGTACGGGCAGTCGGCGTCGACCGAATCGGACGCACCATGCCCTTGATTGCAATTCCGCGCCCCGGTCTGGTCGCGCGTGAACAGCTTGCGGCTGATCAGCTGCGGATCTGGCTTCAGCAACCCGAGCCGGTCGCCGTGCCGGTTCTTGGCGAGCTCGTTGGCGCCAATATCAGGAAACGTGCTTTCGAACTCCACGTTGCGGGCGAAAAGCTGCCCGCTGGCTCCCATCGCAGGATTCTCGATATCGTTGCAGATGCCGGTCAGCGTGCGATGGCGGATCAGGTCTCCGTCGCAGCGCTGCGGTCCATTGCCGCCGACGCGGGCGAAGCTCGGATGCGTCGGCTCGAGCCGCATCTCGCTCCACTTTTTTAAGACCGGTCCGGTCGGAGAACCGGCATATTGCGAGAATGTCTTGTTGTCGAACAAATTGAACTTAATCAGCTCCATCCGCTGATATTCGAGATCGATCAGGGCGCCGGTGATGCCGCGTTGGTCGCGGAGGCCGAGCGTCGATTGCTTCGAGGCGGTGCCGAAATAGTTCGACCATTCAACCCACGGGGTCGGCCGTTGTTGAACCGCGCCCGGTCCGCCGCGGCACATCAAGCGGTTCGTCTCCGCGACCTTCCCGAGGAAGCGCTCGCTGCGGTGCGTCGCGATCGGGCGGAGTGGCTTCTCCTCGTCGAGGCTTTGCAGGCCGAGGGCTATGCAGGCTCGCAGGATCCCGAGATCATCCAGCCTATTCTCCTGCGCAGGCGCTGGCGTTCCCAGGCTCGCAACCATCGCGGTCGCGCAGATAATGCTTCCGATAACGAGATATGACTGACGCATATTTCTCTCCCTACCGGGCCACGATGCAAAACAGCGACCGTCAGCCAACGACGGTACCGTCATATCCGTGCCCGCGCAACTTCTCGAACAGCGGCCGCCTCGGCCGGCATCTCACTTCGGCAAGTCCGCTCCAGGGTCTCCGCCGGAATCTCGGCTCATGCGCCGGGCTCGGGTGAGGGCTGAACTCCGCGCCCGCACCTGAACTCGGTCCGAATGGCCCCGCACGACCTTTGCGTCCGATCGCTTGCGATACCGGCAGCCTCCGCACAATCTCCTTGCCCGATTCGCTAAAGAACTGCGCGAAGTTCTTGCCCAAGTCCGAAGACCGTGAGAACTTAGATGCCTGATTTTGTCAGAGAGGATGGATCATGTGGAGAGCATTGATCTCGACCATTGCGATTGTCGGCGCGTCGTCGAGTGTTGCCGCGCAGACTATCACCGACCCTGCCGAGGTTGTATCGCATCTCAAGCTCTGGACGCAGGAGACGGGCGACCCGGTCTATTATGGCGAGGTTAGAGACGTCGATGCTCGCTCCAAGCGGGTCGGCGGCCATTACCAATGCCTGGCGCTTGCGTTTATCAAGTATGATGGTGGTGTACTGCATTATGCCCACAAGATGTGGTCTAAATCGCGGGACGGGTCGTGCCATTATGATGATGTGACGGCGCGCAAGGTCGGCAATCATGGTGCGTGCGTGAAGGACTCGAACGCGGGTTTCGGGAAAGCGGTCGGCACGGCGCGCATGACCAAGGACAATATCGATTACGAGCACAGCACCTTCAGGACCATCGATCTGAACACCCGTCGCGTCGGCGAAACCAAATCCTGCATACCGCCGAAGGGCGCCAGCGCGGGTCTCTATTCCATGAAAATCGTCAACGGCCGATTCCAGGTCATTACCACTCGGCCCCTGGCCTATGAGGTGAACATAGAGCCTCAGGATCCACATAATCCGCCAACCAAGCCGGTGTTCTAGACTGTGGAGACGGTCGTGAAGCCAAGTGTGGAATATTCGATCCGGTTTGAAAGCATTATATTTACGCTCCCGCCATAATCTGATTTCGAAATCTGCCCTCGAACGATCGACCGGCACAAGATTCCGCCTTCCGGCCACAGTAATTGGGGACGACGTCATGCCATTCCTCGAGGCGCTCGATGCCTTGCCTGCGGACGATCCCGCTCGCACCGCACTATTCTATCAGTGGCTCAGACGCGACTGGAGGGCGCTGTTCAGCGAGTTGCGCGCGAACCGTCCGGTCCTGTCACTGCCGCCCTTCACGGTTCTGGCGCGCTGGTCTGATGTCGTCGATGCGCTGTCCCGCAACGAGACGTTCCGCGTGCCCTACACGCCGCATATGGACGACTCGGTCGGTCCGTTCATGCTGGCCCGCGACGGGGCGGTGGAGAACTGGCGCGACAAATCGGTGATGCGCGCGATACTCCGTTGGGAGGACGTGCCGGCAATCCGTGCGCTGGCGGCAGCCACGGCGGCGGAGGCACTTGCCGCCGTGCCGCCGCCTACGGTTGACGTCGTGCAGACTGTCTCCCGGCTCGTGCCGCTGCGCGTCGTGCAGCAAAGCTTCGGTTTCCCGGGGCCGGACGATGAGCACATGTTGCGCTGGTCGTGGGCGACGCAGGCCGATATGTTCCACAACCTGACAAACGACCGCTCCCTGCTTGACGCCTGCAACGCCGCCGGTGCCGAGATGCGGACGTGGATTCGTGCGTTTCTTGCTGAACGTGAGCCGTGGTGCGGCGCGCAGGGCGAGGATAGCGTCTCGCGTTTGCTGCGAATGACCGCGGGCGGTCTCTCCGGCCTCGATACCGAGCAGGTGGTGAGCAACATCTGCGGCCTGCTGGTCGGCTCGATCGAAACGACATCGCAAGCTATCGTCAACGCCACCGAGCAGATCCTGCTGCGTCAGGACATCACTGCGCGCGCGATCGAAGCGGCTCGATCGCCGGATAGCGCGGAATTCGACGCGATCGTCTGGGAAGCGCTGCGGTTTAACCCGATGACCACCTTCGTCGCCCGCGTCGCCGCCGAACGGGCGGTGCTCGCGCCGGGCAGCCCGCACGAGACCACGGTGGCGGCCGGGTCGGTTATTGCCGTCGGCATCGGCTCGGCCATGTTCGATGCAGGTGTCTTCCCCGAGCCGAATGAGTTTCGCGTCCGCCGCCGTACATCCTATCTGCATACGGGCTTCGGGCCGCACGAATGCCTCGGCCAATTCGTCGCCTATGCTATCATTCCGGAGACGATCCGGCAGATCTTCCTGCTGCCCGGCATCCGGCTGATCGAGGGCGATGCCGGGCGCATCGACATGGCCGGCGGCCCCTTCGCCGAGCATTTCGTCATCGGCCACGGGGCAGGCGCGCAGGTCTAAACGGGGCGCGAGCCTTTAGCGGGAGCTGCATGCACGGTGAAATGCCGTTTCGGGCCGGTGAACTCTGATTTTCGTTGCCGGCCGCACGTTACGTTCCTGCCGGGTCCCCTGCAAACGCGGCCGTCGTTCGCGGCGACGATTAGCTCGTCACGGCGCTGGTTGGACGTTTTACGCCTGCGTCGGGTCTCGCACCGGGTTTCACCGATTGCTGTTCCCAACACCTGATCTTGCTGGGCCCCGAGCGATGAGCAGGCGCTAAAATTAGTGCGGGAGATCGATTGTGATCCTATGGTGTCGAGAGAGAGTACGGTGGTCCAATTGTCGATAGAAGATCATTCTATCTTGGCGAATGAAACGGTGGCTTTCATTGGTGGGAGCGGGAGGGGAGCGTGATTACGAAACGTGGGGTGAAGACCGCAATCGGCATCGTCGCGGTCGTGATTGTCGCCGTGTCGATTATTGGCTTCAAGCTTTACCGGGACAAGCTGACGGTCAGCTTGCCGGACTACGCGCCGATTAAGCGAGCCGTTTGGCTCGATCAAGGCTGGGACCAGGATCAACGTGAAAAATTCCATCACGCCGACCAGGGGACGCAGACGCTCAATATACCTTATGAGTGGTTCATCGCGCTGGAGCAGCCGCGGTTGTCGCTCGTTGGCGACGTCGGTCGCCTAAGCGACCCGGCTTATCTCGACCGATATGGATTCATCCCGGGTGCTACCAAGGGCGGCGAGAACCAGTTACCGATAGGCTTTGCACGAGCAGGGACGATGCGCACGGCGGCAGGGCAGCCGTGGCTCAACCCGCGAACCAAAGAGCCTATGACCCGGCTCGGGTTCACCTGCGCCGCCTGCCACACCGGCCGGCTTGCCTATCGCGGCACGACCATACTCGTGGATGGTGGCCCGGCTCTGACCGACCTCGGCAAGTTCCGACAAGGACTCGGGATTTCGGTTCTGCTGACGAAGCTCTCTTCCGGCCGCTTTCTGAGCCTTTTCTCCGACCGCTTCGATCGATTTGCGAAAAATGTTCTCGGGGAGGATGCCAGTAAGGAAGACAAGGCGGAATTGCGCCGACAGCTGACCGCGATGTGGGACCAGCTCAATGTCATCAGGAAGCTCGACAAGAAAGTCGCCGAGACGAGCGTTGACGAGGGCTACGGCCGTCTTGACGCCTTGAACCGCATCGGGAATCAGGTGTTCGGGCTCTCCCTGGATCCTGAAGCCAGGGAGAAAAACTACGCCGCCACCACGGCGCCAGTGAGCTTCCCTCACATCTGGACCGCTCCCTGGTTCGATTGGGTGCAATACAATGCGTCGATCATGCAGCCGATGGTGCGCAACGCGGGCGAGGCCATGGGGGTTTCTGCGTTGATCAATCTAACCGACCCCGGGAGAGGATTGTTCAGTTCCGAGGTTCAGGTGAAGTCGCTTGCCGACATTGACCCGACGTCCATGATTGATGTCGAATCATGGTGATACATCGAGTCAGAATTCGCTAATGTGCGCAATACAAATTACAACTGTAATGTTAGAGCGGGATGAGGAAAAGTGTGCAGCGGTTTTCCGCCCGCATCCCGCGTCTCAAAATATTGGAATCGATCACGTTCATGATCCTGGATCGATTCGATCCAGGATCATCGTGATCTAGGAATCCTACTCACAATCGGACGGTAGGATGGGACTGAATGCCCACATTTGGCGGCTCGAGCGGCCGTTTCGATCACGCGGCCGCAAGTAAACGTCGGGCGAGGCGTAAGGAGGGCTCCCGAAGCCTGCGCCTTCGGTATAAGTGCGGCCTCAATAGAGCGGTCGAACGGTGCTTAGCTCACGGTGCGCCACCGTATCTCTTGTCGCACCCTGCGCCGTTTTCCTCGCTCGTGGCTTTGTGAGCGATACCAAGCCGCGTGTTCTTCGGTGAAAGCGGTTTCTTCCGGACGCCGGGCCGCCGCAGCATGATATCGTCGACAAGACTGTCGATTTCAGTGCGCGGGGTTGCAACGCGCTCGGACGAGCGCTGCCCCTTGACGTCCATGCCACCCGCGCGGTCTATGAGAGCCGACGGCATCCTGAATCTGTCAGTGTTTGGCTGGTGCGTGGATCACAAGAACCGGAACGTCCGAGGTGGCAAGAACCTCGGCGGTCTGGCTGCCCAGAAGGACTCTCTTGATCCCACGGTAACCATGGGAGGACATAACGATCAGGTTGCAACCCCGCGTTTTCGCCGTATCAACGATAGCTGTAGCCGGCCAGGCATTCGGGATATGGAGTGTCTCGACCGTCAGCGTCATTTTTTCCGCCGCCGCTTTCGCGGCCGAAAGGATGGTTTTTGCGTGCTCCTTGTTGCCATTTTCAAACTGGTCCAGATCCATACCCGCCGTAGTCCATCCGCCGGCGCCGATGGTGGGGACCGGGTACGGCGCCGTGACCGTGATGATCGTAACCTTGCTGCCAAGTGCCTTGGCCAGCGACAGGCCATGGGTGACTCCGTTCTGTGCCAGTTCGGAGCCGTCAGTGGAAATGAGAATGTGAGTGTACATAGGATATCCCCTTCGCGCTCAGAAATCCTGCGACAACCATAGCCTCGGACACCCGGCCCGCGACCGTCTGGGCCTTTCTTACCGCCAATCGAGCTTCATTTTTGCTGATCTTTCCAGCTTTAGCCCGACGTTCGCACTTCTCTCGGACCTTGTCGAGTTCCTCGTCGGTCAGGCGCTCGATTCCGACGAGCGAATTCCGCGCCATACTCCCGCGAATCGACTCGTCCAGTTTGACCTGAATGGCCTCGCCGTTCCAATTCTGAGAGTTTTGGATCAGAAACACCATCAGGTCTTTTGACCGAACATCATCCTGCCCGAAATAAAGGATTTGCTGTTGGAAGGATCATGATCCGGATAGAGCCCCTTTTTGCCGCGCCTGGCATTACGGCATTATGACAAGGCGTCATGTCATCAAACATCGAACCGCTGGCCCGAGCGATGGCGGAACGAATTTGCCGGTCCCACCGGATGAGTGAATCGGAAATTCAGGGCTGGGTGGACCGCCACTGGGAGATCGCCGCCGCGATGCTTGAGTCCGGCGCCATGGACGAAATGGGCGAATGGCAACCCGGACAGGATTGGCGACGTGGACTGGAAGCATACCGCGAGCGACTGGCTGCGAAGCACAAGATCCGATAAATCAAGCCTCCATCCCTCTCGACTCCCCACCAAGGAAAAGGGCATGATTGAAAGCTGGGCGCCTTTTCCCTCCGTCCCATCCGAGGCCTCCGATGGACGTATTGAATTACCCCGATCAACTGAGCATCGTCACGGTGAACGCTTCACGCCCTTTGATCCGGCCTGATGGCCGCTATGCGATAGAACTGGCAACGACCGAACTTGGTTCCATCGCGTTCGAGGTCGATGAGCAGGCGCTTTTCGCTTTGCGTCAGGCTATAGGTGAAATCGAGACGGAAATGAAACGGAGGCCCGGAAGGGCCTGATTCAAACGCCCGAGGCTATTACCGCCTCGGGAACATACGGTTCTTCGATTTCCGGGCCTTCACCTGACAACTATCAGGCCCCCCGGTATGTCCCGACATTCAGCGCCGGTTCCTGCTGCCAGACGCTGCTCGTATGGGTCGCGTTGTTATGATCGGACTTCTGAACAGCCGAGACCAGCGCGTTGAGACCCAGCAATGTTGCGACGGCGAGAATGAGCGCCAGGATAACTTTAATCTTCGTTTCGTTATTCATTCCGTTTTCTTCCTCTCATAACAACCAGGAACCGCCCGCAATGGAAACGGCGCGCACATGCGCCTGATGCGGGCTGAGATGGGCTGATTTCGGGATCACTGTCGAATAGGAATAGATAGGGGCCGACGCAGGTATTTCGGATACTATGCTGTTTTCCGATGCTTCGCGACGGATTTTATCACCTCGCGCAAAATCGCCGAGGTCAGCCTTCCGCCGGAGACGCGTCGCCACCGTTCGACTTTGCAACGCTTCCTTAACGAACGCGCAACGTTTATGCAGAAAGCTTGCTTGGCAGGAGGGCCATGAAACGTGAGCGACACACGCGACCCCAGGAGCGTCGGGCTGCACCGCTTTTCCGTGGCATCCACGCGGTCGCTTGCGCAAACGTCATCCCGCCTTGCTCATTGGCCGCCGCCGTTCCGCAGCACGGCCGCGAAGCCGAAGATCGTCCGGCATAAGCCCGATGAAACGCCGCAGCGGGCGAAGCCGCGCGGCTGGCGCCTCACGCGAGCCATGTTCTCCGAATTCGAGGAAGAGTGAACCGTCAGTAGTTTTCCGGGCGGCCTGCCCGCCGGAACTCCTTCTTCAATCGGTCTTCGAATTCCTGGCGAGCAGTTTCATCTCGCGAAATCTCTTTGCCCAACCCTCGCGCAGGGTTTGCTGGCCACGGCCAACCGCAAGCGCATCATCCGGCACGTTTTTGGTGACGACCGAACCCGATCCCACATAGGCTCCGGCGCCGATCCTGAGCGGCGCGACCAGCGACGAGTTGGAGCCGACGAACGCGCCGTCGCCGATCTCGGTGCGATGCTTGTTGAAGCCGTCATAGTTGCAGGTGATGGTGCCCGCGCCGATGTTGGCGTTGGCCCCAACATGGGCATCGCCGATATAAGTCAGGTGATTGACCTTGGCTCCGGCTTCGAGAACGGCGGCCTTGGTCTCGACGAAATTTCCGATCCGCGCGCCCTCGCCCAGCGACGTCCCCGGCCGCAGCCGGGCATAGGGACCGACGGAAGCGTTCCTGCCGATTGACGCCTGCACCAGGTGGGAGAATGCGTGAATAACCGCGCCGTCGGCGATTGTCACGCCTTGCCCGATGACCACGTAGGGCTCGATGGTCACGTCCTTGCCGAATGAGGTGTCCGCGGAAAGAAACACCGTCTCGGGAGCCACCATCGTCACGCCCGCATCAAGCGCCGCCTTGCGCAGCCGTGCCTGCATGACGTGTTCGGCCTCGGCCAATTGAGCCTTGGTGTTGATGCCGCGCACTTCATCCTCGCTGGTCTCGATCACCGCCGCCGTCAGACCGAACTCGCCGACGATGCCGACGGCGTCGGTGAGATAGTATTCGCCCTTGCTGTTGGCGTTGCCGATCTTTTCAATGATTTGCAGCGCCGTCTTGCCATCGAACGCCATGACGCCGGCGTTGCAGAGCGTCACGCGGCGTTCGTCGGGGCTGGCGTCCGCGTCCTCGCGGATCGCCGTCAGCCGGCCATCGGTCACGATTAGCCGGCCGTACCCCGCCGGATCGCGGGCATGGAAGCCGAGCACGGCCAGCGACGCACCGGCCCGCAGCGGCGCCCGCATCCTCGCGAACGTATCGGCCGAGATCAGCGGCGTGTCGCCGAACGCGACCAGCAGATCATCGGCGCCGCCGATGATGGCCTCCTTCGCCGCGAGGACAGCATGTGCCGTTCCCAGGCGCTCGTTTTGGACGAACGCCCTGACGTCGGGCCGCACCCGCCTCGCTTCATCGGCCACGGCCTCATGGCCAGGACCGACGACGACCGCCAGCACCGTTCCGGGACCGCCGGGGGCGGCCGCCAGCACATGCGACAACAGCGGTTGCCCCCCGACCGGATGCAGCACTTTAGGCAGCGACGAGCGCATCCGCGTCCCCTCGCCCGCGGCCAGCACGATGGTCAGACAACTGCGGCCGCTCATCCGAATCCTCATGGTTGGCGCTTCAACGTCGCCGTCATTAAGCTGTTTTGCCGAAAGTGAAAACCGGCCAGTCCCCCTGAGAGCAAGCAGGTTTCCTGTTAACATCCGGTCATGATTCGGAGCGGGGGTCCGGCGTCATCGTTATGGCGAAGAATCAGAACAGTTTAGCCGAAAGCGTGCGGGCCGATGGAAGCAGCGGCCGCTCGGGCGGCTTTCTTGCCGACGAGAACGGATTCGACAGCCGCGCTTTATGGCGGCTCGGATCCTGGGGCGTCGGGTCAGTCGGAGCCGTCATCGTTGCTCTTCTGGCTTACAATTCCGGCGCCGGACTACGGCCCCCGCAAATCGTCGCCGCCGAGCGCGCAAAGCCATTGTCGCAGTTGGAGATAGCGGGAACGGCCGAGAAGGAAATAAGACGCCTTTCCTCTGCCATGGACACGTTGAACGGCGATCGCGACCGGCTGTTTGCCCGCGTCGCCGCGCTCGAGCAGGGGTTCGAATCCGTCACCGGCTCCATAAGCCGGAACGTTGCGCGGGCCGGCGCAGCGACGGCTACGGCCTCCACGCCGCCAGACATTGACCCCGATCCACCCGGAGGACCTGACTCATCGAGTTCAGACGCATCGACAACCGCAGACGCTTCAACGGATGCGCCTCTTTCTGCATCGGCTGCTTTCACCACGGCAGCCGCAGCGACAGCGGTGAAATCATCGGTCGCAAGCTCCTCCTCGCCGGTTATTCCGGGAACGGAGTCATCCGCGGCGGTCGCGACATCGATCACACCTGAAGCCGCACCACAGCCCGCGCTGGCCGTACATAATCCGCCCGCAACGATGCCTCGCGGACAGGATGAAACGGCAACCCTTGGGGCCGTAAAATCCGAACCCGAGGAGAACCTTCATCGTCGTAAGGAAGCGCAAATCGTCGTTGCGTCCATCCGCCCGATTGCGGATGCCCCGCAACCGCCTTCGCCCGCTATGGCGTCTTCGAGCGAAGCGGACGCCGGTCCACGCGAAGAAAACGTTTTAAATCAAAAAGATAAAGATGGAGTCTCTCACAGCTTCACGAAAGCGGCGAGAGACTCCGTCCCTGTTCCAGCGCCGCGCACCGATTTCGGCATCGATCTCGGAAGCGCCAGTTCGATCAAAAACCTGCGGGCGCTCTGGCAAAGCCTCCTGAAATCAGAGGCAAAACAACTGGCTTCGCTGCATCCGATCATCGTGCTCAAGGAAACCAACAACGGCAGCGGGATGCAGATGCGCCTGGTCGCGGGGCCGCTGGCCGACGCGGCCACTGCTGCGAGGATTTGCGCTGTGCTGACCGAGAACGGCCGGACGTGCGAAACCGCCGTCTTCGACGGCCAGCGCCTGGCCATGAACAAAGACAGCAAGGATCGCGACATCATCGCTCCCGCGACGAAAAAACCGAAGTCAGCGAACGTGTCGCGACAGCGGCACAGCCGGAAATCGACGCGCGCCGAAGAGCCGTCCCTACCCCCGCCGCCTCCACCGCCTCCGCCAAAGCCCTCGATGTTCGGCTCTTTCTTTTCACGCTGACGGATCCGGGAAGCGGACCGGATTCCGGGTTGTCGGGCCCACGGATACGGATCATATTCACGCGATGAAAAAAGATCCGTTCCGACTGACGCCTTATCAGGTGCAATGGCTGCTGATCGTGGGGTTCCTGAGCGTCGGCTATGCGCTCTATCTTCGTTATCTCGCGGTCGAGTTGTCGACGGTGTCGCTGGCGTGCGACTCCGGCTTGCAAACCATGCTGTGCAGAGGCCGAAGCGTCGCGACCTACCTGTTCCGCAACCATGTGTTCGGTATGGCGGCGCTGGTCGTCGCCGTGCTCCACGTGATCCGCCCGTCGATCGTGCTGCTGACCGCGGGGCTGAGCGCCGCCGGCTTCGGAATCGTCCTTTACAATGTCGGCCTTTCTGGTCTTGCGATCGGCCTGCTTATCCTGGGGTTTGCGCGGCCCGCGCCCGCCACAGCGTGATCCCGAGCATGGCGTACGCCACGCAGGTCCAGAGCGACTGCCAGTTTTTCGGTCCTTCGTTAAATCCGACATAGACGGCCGCGATCACTAGCAGGCCGGCGAAAACCGCTTCCGCGACGGGGCGGACGCCGGCGGGCGGACGATTGAGCCATGCCAGCGCCCAGCACGGCACCACGGCCATCGTCAGCGCGGCGAAGGGAAAATCGCGATACCGTGGATCGAAGACGAAGCCGAGCGCCGTCTCCGCCGCGATCAGGGTGGTCACGAGCAGCGCAAATCCCAGCATCGCCGTCAGCACCGAGCCCGTGCGGCCCGGGCGCGGGCCTATCAGCTCGACGAACGTCGGCAGCGCGCGTCCCGACATCAGAGCGTTCGCACCCAGCAACGGAGAGACGACTCCCGCCGCCATCAACGCGCCCCAGCGCAGCGAGTTGCCAAGTCCGTAACTCTCGTAACACAGCTTGTCCGCGGCAACTCCGAGCAGGATTCCCGCCGACGTCGCCGAGACCGCAACCGCGACCCAGGACATCCACCGCGGCTTCCAAGGCTTCCGCCGCAACGCCACCATGGCGACCAGGAAAACAAGGACGCATAAACCCATCCCGGCGCCCATCTGGATCTTCCAGCGCGGGAAATTGCGGACGGGTACGCCGGCCGGATACTTCAGCTCGCGCCCGGTGGCATCGATCAAGCCCCAGTTGCCGCCGACCGTTCCCTCAAGCTGGCGCTTCCAGGGCTGGTCATAGGCCTCGATCAGGTTGACGCGAAATTTTTCGCGCTTCGCCATGTCGAGAATTTCGGACACCACACGCGCCTGATTGGCCCGCGAAGGCAGCGCGCCCTCCCGCATCCGGCCGGCGCTCGGCCATCCGGTTTCGCCGATCAGGATTTCCTTGGCGGGAAAGGACGCGGCGACTTGCTTGCGGATGGCGCCGACATGCGCGGCCGCGTTACGCGCGCGAATCGGAAAATCCTCCCAGTACGGCAGGATGTGGATGGTGACGAAATCGACGGCGTCATAGACCTCGCGATTGCGCAGCCAGTATTCCCATACATCCGCATAGGTCACCGGCACCGTCACCTGCGACTTCACCAGCCGGATGTTCGCGGTCAGATCCGAGGCCGTCATTTCCCCGCGCAGCAAAACCTCGTTGCCGACGACGAGAGCGGTGATGACGTCGGGATATTCCTTCGCAAGACGGACCGCGATGTTGATCTGGGCAAGATTCTTCAGCCGGTTATTGCCGAGCCAGATGCCCTGAATAACCTTGAGGCCGACCTTTTCGGCAAGAGCGGGCAGCCGGTCTAGGCCGTTTTCAATAGAGTAGGTCCTGACGCATTTCGAGATCTTGGCCAGTTGGGCAAGATCTTCGGCAATCTGCTCGGGCGCGACCTCGGTCGTAGCGACCAGCGGGGTCTGTTGACCCCGGAACGGTGCATAGGACACGCATTCCAGTTTTGCCGCCGGGTCGATCGGAGCCCGCGCGAGCCGGATCGGCGCACCGAGCCACCACCACACTGCCGCGATCAGACCTAGCGAAATGACGAGAAGCGCCAGTGGCGTACGAAATGAAATCGGCTCTGCCCTCCGCAACAGTCGTCCGATTAGCTTGTCGGGACCTTTCTGCCAAGAGCAGCGGCCTGACGAACGGCCACAATTATTCAGCCTACGTTTGACCCCGATGCGGTCGAGCCGCCCGTCTGCTGGACAAAATCCAAAATCTCCTTCATTGGGGAATCCTGGTAAGCGGATTTGACGTTCGCGCTGTTTGGCCGCGCCTCCGAAGCGAGCGTCCAGACGTCGGACGACCGGGGCGCCTCGCCGCATTGGAGACCAATTTGCCCGTCATCTGATTGCGGGCAGACGGTGAGGCGGGCAGGAAGTCGGGGGACTTAAAACATGCGTCGAATGCTGTTTGGATTCAAGAAAGCGTTGTTGCGTGGCCTTGCCGTTCCCGGCTTCGCCTTGCTGTTCAGCATCGGCGGGGCGATCGCGCAAAGCGGCGATCTTCGCGCCCAGGATCAGAACAAGCCGGCCGCGGGGAACGGAACAAATGCGGCTGACGGCGCCAAAGACAGCGCGCGCAAAACCGACGAATTCGTCGAAGCCGCACGCGTCATCGACGGTCCGGCGGGAAATCCGGAATGCGTTTGGCTCGGCCGTCGCGTGGTCGTTCTAATGTGGCGCGACGACCTGGATACGGCCTTCCGTCATCTCGACCTCTATGATCGTTTCGGATGCCCCGGTGGTCACGTCCAGGCGTCATTCCGCTGTCTGGTCCGGTTCGGGCCTATCGACCCCAAGGCGCCCGATGCGCTGAGCGGCCGCGTTCACACCTGCTGGATCAATCCGGACGCACAACCGTCCGACCCTGCCGCCGCGGCTTCCCCGCCGGCAGCTAACCCAACCCCTCCGCCCGCGCCTGCGGCCCCGCCGCAACCGGCGCCCGCTCCCGCCGCGCCGAAGAAAAAATAACTATGGTCACACCGCCGTGAGCGATTCCCGATTTTCGAGGCTAGAGCGGGATGAGGAAAAGTGTGCAGCGGTTTTCCGCCCGCATCCCGCGTCTCAAAATATTGGAATCGATCACGTTCATGATCCTGGATCGATTCGATCCAGGATCATCGTGATCTAGTGGTCCGATTCCGAAGTTTGCTTGATGGACCTCGGTGGGGCAATGAAGCGAACTTCTGAAACACCACACTAAGCGTGGAACCGCCCTCAAAACGCCACGGCGTCATACCAGTTGTTAAATCATATCGCAGAGTTATGTCTGCTGATGTGTCGGTCGGACCCAGGGGCGGGTCCGCGTTTCTGGCAGGCACGCCCCTTATGGTTTAGTCGCGATGCGCGCTGTCGTCGCCGTTCTGCTGTTTGTGACCGCCGCGCATGCTGCGCTCTGGGGAGTACTTCAGGACAGGCAGCAGGCGCCTGACTTCAAGGGTGTTCTGACCAGCCTGTCCTACGCTCCCTTCGAAGGCACCGCTCATCCGGACGTCGACAACATACCTACCGTCGAGAAAATCCGGTCGGACATGAAGGCGTTGGCGCCCCTGACCCGCGCGATCCGTCTGTACTCGTCGACCGGCGGCGTGGAACTTGTGCCCCCCATCGCCAATGAATTCGGCCTCAAGGTCATGGTCGGGGCGTGGATCGATAAGTTTGTCGAGCGCAACGAACGCGAGATGCTTGCCGCCATCGATCTTGCCAAACATAACGGCAACGTCAACGGAATCGTCGTCGGCAACGAAACGATCTTCCGCGGCGACCAAAAGGTTTCAGATCTCATCAATCTCATTCAGCGCGTAAAAAGCTCTGTCAATGTACCTGTAACAACAGGTGAAATCTGGAACATTTGGCTTGAGCATCCTGAACTTGCATCGTCGGTCGACTTCATCGCCGCACACGTCCTGCCCTACTGGGAAGGCTTTTCGAGCAGGCAGGCCGTCGACCAGGCTCTCATCATTTACCAAAAGCTGCGCGACGCCTTTCCCGGCAAGCGGATCGTGATCGCCGAGTTCGGCTGGCCGAGCGCCGGATATAATCTCCGGAACGCCGATCCCGGTTCTTTCCAGCAGGCGGTCACGCTCCGCAATTTTGTAACCAAGGCCCAATCGATCGGCATGGAATACAACATCGTCGAAGCCATCGACCAGCCCTGGAAGTTTTTCGAAGGCGGCGTGGGTCCCTACTGGGGTATCCTCAACGCGGATCGCGAGCCGAAGTTTTCGTGGAGCGGTCCCGTCATCAATGAAGCTTACTGGAAGCTTGCCGGCATCGCGCTTTTGATCGGTATCCTGCTATCCCTGCCCATCCTGCGACTTGTCCGTCCCACGCCGATGCAGACCCTGCTGCTGTCGGTTGCCGCCAACGGCGTCGGCGCCTGGGTCGCGACAGTCTTCGCTTATTGGACCACGCATTACTTCGTTTTCGGTTCGGCTCTCGCGCTGGCGCTCGGATTGACCCTGCTTGTCCCGCTGATCCTGATCGCGATGGCGCGCATCGAGGAGATCGCGACCGTGGCGTTCGGCGAGCGCCCGCGGCGGTTGATTACCAGGGAGGCGGCGGCCGCCGCCCAGGCGGCCAGCGACGCGCCGCTGCCCAAGGTCTCGATTCACGTGCCTGCCTATTTCGAGCCGCCCGAGATGCTCAAGCAGACGCTCGACGCGGTCGCGCGCCTCGACTACCCGAATTTCGAATGCGTCGTCATCATCAACAACACGCCAGATCCCGCATTCTGGCAGCCGATCCAAGATCACTGCCGTACGCTCGGCGAGCGCTTCAAGTTCATCAACGCCGAAAAGGTCGAGGGCTTCAAGGCGGGAGCGCTGCGGATCGCCATGGAACGCACCGCCGCCGACGCCGAGATCATCGGCGTTATCGATGCCGACTATGTGGTGCAGCCCGACTGGTTGAAGGACCTTGTGCCGGCGTTCAACGATCCCGGCGTCGGGCTCGTTCAGGCGCCGCAGGATCACCGCGACGGCGACCGCTCGCTGATGCACTACATCATGAACGGCGAATATGCCGGCTTCTTCGACATCGGCATGGTCCAGCGCAACGAAGCCAACGCGATCATCGTCCACGGCACGATGTGCCTGATCCGCCGCGCCGCGATGGACATGGCCGGCGGCTGGGCCGGAGATACGATTTGCGAGGACACCGACCTCGGCCTTGCGATCGCCCAGCACGGCTGGGTCACGCACTACACCAACACCCGTTACGGCTACGGCCTGCTTCCCGACACCTATGAAGCCTTCAAGAAGCAGCGGCATCGCTGGGCCTATGGCGGCTTCCAGATCGTCAAGAAGCACTGGCGCCGCTTTCTGCCGGGCGCGAGCCGCCTGTCGCAGGACCAGAGGCGCGAATTCACCCTGGGCTGGCTCAACTGGCTCGGCGCCGAAAGTCTCGGCGTCGTGGTTGCGATCCTGAACCTGATCTGGGTGCCGATCGTCGCCTTTGCCGACATCGCCATCCCCGACAAGATCCTGACATTGCCCATCATCGCAGCATTCGTCGTGTCGCTGCTCCATTTTCTGGCGCTGTACCGCCTTCGCGTGCCGATAAAAACCGCGCAGATGCTGGGAGCGATGGTCGCGGCCATGTCCGTGCAGTGGACCGTGTCCC
>CAZOOO010000011.1:0-5770 GCA_964581435.1 uncultured Hyphomicrobiales bacterium
ATCGATCACGTTCATGATCCTGGATCGATTCGATCCAGGATCATCGTGATCTAGTCCGGATCATCCCGTCGCAACCGTCGGAGCCGGCTTCCTTAAGGCGAGCGATCGCGCGCCAGGCGCATTTGCGTCGGCGGGAGGGGCGCTGCTGATGTCCGCCACCGTTTTTTAACCTGGGTTGTTCGATAATGTCGCATCGGAGCCGAGTCCCCGGTAAGCCGCAGAAGGTGCCTCCGCGATGGTTCACTTGTCCAAGCTGTCATCGGCCTGGAGGCCCTTTCCAGGTAAGCTTATGAGGGCATAAGTACCGATTTCTGCTCACGCAATTTCTTGCGAATCGCGTCATGACGGCGCGTTGGCGCATTGCGCTTGCTTCAACCATAACAAATTGGCGAGTTTTCCCGTGCGCAAGAATTTTCCGGTTACCGATGCCGAGTATCCAGTGTCCGATGAAACGCTGATCGTTTCCCGGACCGATCTCAAGGGGCGCCTCACCTATGTCAACGACGATTTCATCGACGCCGCGGAGTTCACGCCCGAGGAATTGATAGGCAAGGCGCATAACATCGTCCGCCATCCGGACATGCCGCCGGAGGCGTTCGAGAACCTCTGGGACACCTTGAAGGCCGAGAAGCCCTGGGTCGGCGCGATCAAAAACCGCCGCAAGAACGGCGGCTTCTATTGGGTGCTGGCGACCGCCTCGCCGATCCGGACGGACGGGCAGGTCACCGGCTATACCTCGATCCGCACCAAGCTCGCCGCCGACCAGCGCGCTCTCGCGGAAGAGGTTTATGCGGCCATTCGCGAAAAGCGCCCGCACCCATACCGGATCGATGCCGGCATCATCCGGAAGCGATCGTTCTTCGATCGTTTCGGACTGTTTACCCGTACCATTCGGGCGCGAATGACAACGCTGATCACGGTGCAGGCTGCTTTTCTGCTGGCTTGCGGTTTTCTGGGCGCAGCCGTCATCGGCGGCATATGGGGCCTCGCCCTCATCCTTCTCGCCGCCACCGGAATCGCTGTCGGGGGAATGGTGGGACGCCAGACCCTGCGTGCGTTCGAGGGGCCGATGCGTCACCTGAACGAAACGATGCTGAACCTCGTCCACGACAAATTCGACAATCGGATCGAAATCAGGCGCGACGACGAGATCGGCGAAGCCCTCCGCAACCTCCAGACCGTGCAGACGCTTATTCGGTTCAGCCGGGAAGAGGTCAACTCCACGCAACGCCGGGCCGACGCTCAGCGCAAGACCGACATGACAGTAATCGCTAATTCTTTCGAGGCGGCGATCGGCGAGATCGTTCAGGCGGTCGCGACGTCAGCGGCCGAACTGGAAGCTTCCGCAACGACGCTGGCTTCGAACGCCGACCATGCAAAGGACTTCACCGCGCGCGTCGCCAACGGTTCGAACGAAGCCTCATCGAACGTCAATTCGGTGGCCTCCGCGACGGAGGAGATGACTGCCTCGGTTCATGAGATCAGCCGGCGAGTGCAGGAATCGGCGCGCATGGCCGGCGAGGCCGTCGATCAAGTGCATTCGGCGACCGAGCGCGTCAGCGCGTTGTCAAGCGCGGCGGCGCGCATCGGCGACATTGTCGAGATGATCAACAATATCGCCGGGCAGACCAATCTTCTCGCCCTGAACGCCACCATCGAGGCGGCGCGCGCTGGGGAAGCCGGTCGCGGATTCTCCGTCGTTGCCTCGGAGGTCAAGGCGCTGGCCGAGCAAACGGGCAAGGCGACCGGCGAAATCGGGCAGCAGATCAGCGACATCCAATCCGCCACGCATGAATCCGTTGCCGCGATCAATGAAATACGGAATTCCATCGAAAAGCTTTCGGGTATCTCCTCCACGATCGCATCAGCCATCGAAGAACAAGGCGCCACGACGCAGGAGGTCGCTCGCAACGTGCAGCATGCCGCCCAGGGCGCACAGGAAGTGTCCTCGAATGTCGGCCATCTCCAGCACGGGGCGGTGGAGACCGGAAATGCCTCATCCCTGGTGTTGTCTGCCGCGCAAACGCTGTCGCGCGACAGCGCCAGGCTCAAGGCGGAGGTCGACAACTTCTTGAACTCCGTTCGGGTTGCGTAAGGCATCGACAGCCGCTGATGTGAGACGAGCGCAGGCTATGGCGTTTTGAGCGAAGCGTGTCTTCGGGCTTGACCCCCGGGGACGGAGACCGGTTCGAACGCGTCAAAACAACAATCCCAAGAGAGTTGCCAGTGTGGTGACTCAGAAGTTCGCTTTTTTGCCCCACCCGAGTCCGTCAAGCGAACTTCTGAACCCGGACCACACTGGAACATAAAATTGCTGGTGTCCTTGTTGATTCCGAAGTTCGCATCAATGTGCAACGCCGCCACCCGCTCGGCATGTCCGGCGGCCAGCGTCAGGCAGGCGTCGACCAACAGGCCGTCTGAGTGCGGTGCTGGCCCAGCCCAAGGTGAAGAAGCTATCGCCCTGAGCAACTTCTCGGGTGGGATCGACGGCCGCCCGAGTGGCGAATACAGCGCCGCGAACTCCCGCTCCAAAGCGACAAGCGCTTCGTTCACAATTACCCGGATGGCGCGAAGCGGGTGATCGCGCCGAACCCGCGCCTCCAGATCAACATAGCTGAACAACTCGCCAGTCAGATTGTCACCACCGCGCACTCATCATCTCCAAATCGCTTCGAAGCCAATGAATCATGCTCACAGCTCAACCGCGACTGGCTTTTTCAACAGCCTGCTAGATCACGATGATCCTGGATCGAATCGATCCAGGATCATGAACGTGATCGATTCCAATATTTTGAGACGCGGGATGCGGGCGGAAAACCGCTGCACACTTTTCCTCATCCCGCTCTAGTGGCTGTTAGGGACCAACGTAAAGTTGCAGAAAAACTCTTCCTGAAGAGCGTTTCGACATCTTTGAGTTGGTGTCAGCCGAGTATCTCACGCCTTCGTCTGGTCTTTCGCCGCCACAACGACCGTTATGTTCACTCGGTGTTCTTGGATTCATAACAGCCTCTAGTGCCCGGCGCATGGTTCGCGCTGGGCCGCCCGTTCCAATGACCGATAGGTCGAGGTTCGACCGGTGGTTCCGTGGTGACGACAGCAGGATGCACCTGTGTTACAGGTATGCGGAGCGCGGGGATATTAACCTGATAGGAGATCAACCACAGAACGTATCGCCCGTGCTCCGAAGTAGTGATATGTTCGATCGTGCTCCGCGCGGCGTTCACCCTATGATAGGCAATCGGATCGAGACAGACGGTTGTTGATTTATGCTGCACTGCAGCTAACAGGAAGGGCCACCTTACGCGGAACTTGTTATGATTGATACTACGGCGCGCAGCTACCATATTATTAGTTGTCGTGAAGTTGTTTTTAGGTCGAGATTTGTATTTGATTCTGGTCTTTAGTTTAGGCGCTTCGTTCCCTGTTATCGAAGCCGTATCCGGGTAGGAAGATGAAGAAGCATTCACGGGAGGAAATTCTTTCGAAGCTTGCCCGGGCGGACGAGCTTGTGCGCGCCGGCAATTCCCAGGTCGACGTTTGCAAGGCGCTTGGTGTGAGTGTCATGACGCTTCATCGGTGGAGGAAACTGCCCCTGCAAAGACAAGAAGCGGATGGTCCTCAGGACAGTGCAGGAGAAGGCGCGGCGTCCGCCAGGCCTCCGGCCATGGACCAGATGCGTCAGGTTCTGGAGGAGCTTAAACTCGAGAACCAGCGGCTTCGAAAGATCGTCACGGATCTCCTGCTTGAGAAAATGAGGCTTGAGGAAGCCGCGGTTGCTGTATCGTCTCCTCAGTCGGAGGCACAAAATGTGATCCAGTCCTTGCTTGGTCCGGCCAATTCCAGATAGCTGTCGTTTGAAAGATTAAAGATATCGCCGAGAACGCGGACGTTGCCTATTCCTCCTGCTCGGTCCGTTCGATTACATCCGTGAGGTCTTGGATTTCCCGATCGGCAGTATCTCCGGGCACGAAGCTTGCTACCGATTGCCCGCTGGTGAAGCAACGAACGAAGGCGGCGCGGCTGGCGATCGGCGGCCCGACCATTTCGCCGAATGTCCCCAGTTCATCGAGAAGCTGCCTTCCCTCGAGCGTGCGGCGGTCGAGTCTGTTCGGCACCAGGATCACCTTGATTTGATCCCGGCGACGCTCCCGTGCCGCGTCAATGATTGCAAGAGTTTGAAGCGTCGCATCGAGGTCGAGGCCGGATGGGGTGCAGGGCACCAGGATCAGATTGGCCACAGCGATGGAGGCTCCCATTTCTCTTGCGTTGGGAGCGGTGTCGATGATCACGACCCCGGCTTCAATGCCACGCACTTCCTGAGCCCAGACGGATACGGACATCTGTTCCAGGGCCATTTCATAGACGGGGAATTCGAGATTGCCGGGCTCCGCCCATTGTGAGGCGGAACGTTGAGGATCGCTGTCGACAAGCGCAACGTCATGGCCGCGGCGCGCGAGCGCGGCGGCGACACAGACCGCGATCGTAGTTTTGCCGACGCCGCCTTTGCGCTGGGTAACGGTGATAATTCTCCGTCCCGGTCCGGGAGAACTCATGCGGGCGTCATCATAACATATTTTAACATTTTCCGGCAAATGCATCTGCGAACGTTATCATTTCTTGAAGGAGGTCCTCAATGGGGATCGGCCGCGGCCATGCTTGTTCTTTACGCATGCCTCGTCGGCGATTTTAGAGCGGGAGTGGCGGATTCGGCAACGCTGACCCAAGTACGCCCGTGAAGCAGTACGCCCGTGAAGCGGGTCCTGGTGCCGTCCATCGACCGGTTAAGGTAACATTGGTCATATTATGTGTTAATGGCGCGTGGTTTTGATCCTTGACTCGCGCAGTATCCCGCAACTATAACATACATAACAAATCCAGCGGCGCATCATAACATTTTGAGTGCGCGCGATCCTGTTTGCGTTCGACGACAGTACCTTCGAGCCGCAGTATACTCGTGTCGATTGGCGTCGACCTGATATCTGCTTTTGCATTCTTCTTGAAGAATCCAGCCAGAGGGCGCCATGGCCGTTTCCTACCTGACGAAGACCGAGCTAGGCGAGTTTCTCCATCATAACGGAAACATCGAGGCGGGCGTACGATCGGCGCTGATCGATTCGCTCGAGCAAAGCGGTGTGTTCAACGATGATGACAACAGCACGAGGGGATGGTTCCAGTCCGGGCCGTTTGACGGCGGACCGGTCCCGCCGGTCGTCCAGATTTTGGACGTATATAATTCGACGACCGTCGAGACGAATCCGAATTTGAAAGCGATCGTCCTGGATGACCACAGTGCCAGACTAGACGTGACCGGCGGGAATAACGACGTTTTTGTCGGCGCAGGCAGGGGTGATGATACGATCAACCTCCGCGATAGTGGCAATGATACGGTCTACGGCGGCGGCGGCAACGACGTGATCCGCGGAGGCCATGGTGACAGTTCGCTGTTCGGCGGCGCCGGCAATGACAGCATTTACGGCGGCACCGGCAATGATACGCTGGACGGCGGCGCCGGCAATGACTTTCTGATATCCGGCGGTGCGCTGGCCTCGGGTGGCGGCGGCGGTCATGCGCGCGTTGCCAGTGCGGACGACCGCGTGTTCGGTCGGGGCCGTGGGGACGACCACGACGGTGGTCGGGGTCGTGGAGACGGCCACGGCGGCGGTCGGGGTCATGGAGACGGCCACGGCGGCGGAGGGGGTCGTGGAGACGGCCATCGAGGCGGATGGGGTCGAGGGAAAGACAAAGGAGGCCGAAGCGGAAGTGGTAAAGA
>CAZOOO010000011.1:5780-30858 GCA_964581435.1 uncultured Hyphomicrobiales bacterium
GCGGTGGGGTGGTGGGTGGTGGTTTTTGTGTTCGTGGGCGGGGGGTGGGGTGTTGTTGTTTTTGTGGGCGGTGGGTGGTGTGGTGTTGACCTTGGCGGCGGTCGGGGTCATGGTGAAGACGGCCACGGCGGCGATCCAGGAGGATACAGCACGCTTATAGGCGGCGCCGGGAATGACACGCTGGTTGGCGTGCAGGGTGACGTCTTGCAGGGCGGTGCGGGCAACGACCAGTTTACGCTGCTGTCCGGTAATGGAAATGCCAGTTCCACGCTACACGGCGGTGGTGGCGATGACACCTTCCGGATCGAGGCGCGTAGCGGCAGCGATACTATCTTCGGCGGCAGCGGTAACGACACGGCCGAATTCGTCGGTCGGTCGTTCTTCGACGTCGCCAAGATCGACGTCGATTCAAGCACGTCGACCTACACCCTGCACTTCGGCAATGAACAGACCGTTGCGGTCAACGGAGTTGAGGAACTGCACTTCAGCGATCAGATCGTCACCCTGCCGAAGCTCTCATAGTCCAGGCGGAAAGACAGGACTGTTAAAGCCCCGCTTTTCAAACTGTGCGAAAACTGATTGGAGGCTCCGGCATTGCCGGAGCCTTTTTCTTCTTTTGGACGGTTGCGGTTCTGATGTTGATGGCCCTGAGCAGGCCATCCTGCATCATCTGCCCCGCTACTTCTCACACAGTCCGCTCTGGCCGTGCCTTTTACCTTTGTGATGCAAGGACGGCCGGGCGAGACCGCCCGTGCCTTTGTGAGGCCACATCGATAGGGCCATGGTCGAGGGTCGCCGGAGCGGTATTGTCCAACTTGTTTTCCGATAGCTCCGATCGGGACATCAGGAGCCGATGTTGACCACCGGTATCAAGCGCTTGCTCAATGCGGGCTCCGGCCCCGGATCTGCCCGACGGATCGCCCGAATGATCCAGGAGCGAGGGCTGGAAGAGTTGCGCTATGATATCGACCCGGGCGTCAAGCCTCACGTCGTAGGCTCCATCCTTGAACTTGAAAGGTCGTTCGAGCCGCGATCGTTTGATGTGATATGGTCGTCACACGTCCTTGAGCATCTCTATGCTCACGAAATCTTTCCCGCTCTGCGCCAGTTCCATCGGATCCTGAAACCGGACGGCTTCGCCTTGATCATGAGCCCTGATGTCGCCGCCGTGGCTCATTTTATAGTCGAGCGAGGTATCGCGGCCATCGCTTATAACTCTCCTGCGGGTCCGATCAGGCCGCTCGACATGCTCTACGGCCATTCCCGGGCGATCGAGGAAGGGCACGTGCATATGGCCCATCGCACCGGATTTACCGCGGAGCGGCTCGGCAATCTGCTGTTGACGGCCGGCTTTCCCACTGTGTCGGTGGCAATGCAGAACTTCGAAGTCTGCGCGCTGGCGTTGATGCATGAGGCGGATGAGGCCGCCATCAAGAGGGCTTTGCTGGAAAGCGGATTCAACTTCCAGGAATTGGCGGCTTAATCGGTGCGGAGGGGTATTTGCAAGGCGGCCCGGCATGGTGGTCCGGAAGCAGCTACGTATTTTGCGCCGCCTGCCTTTGAATCCGATCGCCCCGGAAGCATTGCGATAGCTTCCCCGAGGACGGGTGGCTGGTTGCGCGTTCCAATGCTTAGCGGGGCTCAACGTTATAGCGTTTTCGAGCAAAGCATGTCCTCGGGCTCGGTCCCGGGTTCTCCCTCCCGATGAATGCGGTCATTAACGCCCCTCGGCGTCGCCGCCCTTTCTCTTTGAATGTTCGTTTTTCCGTCACTTTCATTGTGTGTAATGTTACGATTGATGGGTCTATATCAATACATTGATAGCAAAAGTGGCCCATGATGAATCATAACAGGCGGAATGAAATTTTATGATCGCGCCAGCCGTCGCCGAGGATGCCGATATCGATCCGACCCTGCCGTCCGGGCTCGAATGCCTGGTCATCGTCGCCCGCCAGCACGGGCTGGATCTCACCGCGACGCAACTCATCAAGGATAATCTTCTTACCGAAGAGGAAGTGTCTCCCGCCCAGTTGGTCCGCTGCGCCGAGAAGGCCGGCATGCGATCGAAGTGCGTTAAACTCGACTGGAACGGGCTTTCTCATCTGAAAAAGGCGCTTCCGGCCATTGTCGGCCTCCGCAACGGAAGCTTCATGGTGTTGCTAGGCGTCGCCGGCGACGCCAACAATACCCGCATCGCGCTGAGGGATCCAAACGCTGCGGAAGACGCACTGCTCGTGATCGATAGGCTTCGCTTCGAAGACATCTGGTCCGGCGATGTCATTCTCGTCAAGCGCAACTACGAGATTTCCGACGAATCGCAGCCCTTCAGTTTCGGTCTCGTGGTCGCACTGTTGTTTCGGGAGCGCCGTATCGTCCGGGACGTCGCAATCGCTGCGCTGGTTCTCGGATTGCTCGGCCTGGCGCCTATCATGTTCTGGCGGCTGCTGTCGGACAAGGTGATCTTCTATCACGCGTACAACACCTTCTACGTGCTTTGTCTGACGATGCTGGTTCTCATCGCGTTTGAAGCGGTGTTCGCGTTTCTCAGGCAAGTCCTTGTTCATCGCCTGACAACCAGGCTCGACGTCAAGCTGTCCACCTACGTTTTCGAAAAGGTCCTCAATCTTCCCATCGACTATTTCGAACAGACCGCCGTCGGCCTCGTCGCGCGCGACATCCGGGAAGTGTTTCGCATTCGCTCGTTCCTGATGGGACAGTTGTTCGGGACGGTGCTGGATTCGACGACGCTGATCTTCTTCCTGCCGGTCATGTTCTTCTTCAGTCCGATCATGACTTTGGTGGTCCTGGTGATGTCGGGGATGATTGTCGGTTGGCTTATCCTGATGCTGCCGGTTTACCGCAAGGCCTCAAACGCCGTGCTGGTCGCGGAAGGAGAGCAGGGCGCGTTTCTGGTTCAAACGCTCAATGGCATTCGGACGGTGAAATCGCTGGCGCTCGATGCGCGGCAGCGGCATTTCTGGGACGTGCTGGTGGCGCGCGTGGCCAACGCAAGGCTTGCGGAAGGGATGACCGGAAACGCGATCCAGGCGGTCGTGCGTCCGATGGAGCGATTGGCCGTAAGCGGTTCTTATGCTTTCGGCGTTTATCTCGCGCTTACGAACAATGATCCCGTTTTTATCGGGGCGTTGTTTGCCTTCCTGATGCTGTCGCAGCGGGTATCGGCCCCGTTGATGCAGATAGCCCAGTTGATCAATCAATACGATGAAGCGCGTAGTGCGGTCGCAACGGTCCGCAACCTCGTCAACCAGCCGGCCGAGGAGGGGCGTTCGGGACATGGCGTTCGTTCGCCGATCGATGGCAAAGTGGAGTTTTCGAACGTCACCTTCAGGTACAAGGGTGCCGTCTCGCCGACGCTGAACGGCGTTTCCTTTGAAGTCACCAGGGGAACCACGCTTGGCGTGATGGGTAAGAGCGGCTCCGGGAAAACCACGATCACGCGACTCTTGCAGCGATTGCATTCCGATTACGAAGGGTTGATCAAAATCGACGGAGTCGACGTTCGCGAATATGACGTCGATCACTTGCGAAGGAACGTCGGCATCGTTCTGCAGGAAAACTTTCTCTTCAGCGGGACGATCCGCGAGAACATCTGCGCGGCGGCGCCGGACGCCACCTTTGACGACGTCGTCAAGGCGGCGCGGCTGGCGGGTGCGGAGGAGTTCATCGACAAGCTGCCGCGTGGATACGAAACCCGTGTCTATGAAGGATCGCCCAACCTCTCGGGAGGGCAGCGGCAGCGGCTCGCGATTGCCCGAGCGCTGATCGTCGATCCGCCGATTCTTATCCTTGACGAGGCCACGAGCGCGCTCGACGCCGACAGCGAAGCCATCGTGAACGGCAACATCTCGCGGATAGCAAACGGACGAACGCTGATCATTATTTCCCATCGCCTGTCGTCGCTGACGACCGCCGATGCCATTCTCGTGCTCGACCGTGGCGTGGTCGACGATATCGGGCGGCATGAGGAACTGCTGGCGCGGAACGATATCTACAGCTCCCTCTGGTACCAGCAGAACACGCATCTCGCGCCTGCGATCAACAGCGGTAAGCCGAAACTGCGGAGCCCGACCCTTGTCCCCTAGCCAGGCCTCGCTCGCGACAGTTCGCCAATTCCAGTCGGAGACCGACGCGATCCGTGAGGCCGCCGAGCCGCTGGTTGCGCGCGTCACCCTGTTCGTGCTTTCCGCATTTCTGATGTCGATCGTCGCAATTCTGTGCCTTACACGGGTCGATCGCGTCATCACCAGCATGAGCGGAAGCATCGTGCCGGTCGGTCATGTCAATGTCTTGCAGGCGCTCGATCCATCGATCATCAAGACGATCGACGTGCGTGAGGGTGAGCAGGTGAATCCCGGACAGTTGCTCGCGACGCTCGATGCAACGTTCACGTCCGCGGACCTGACGCAGGCGAAGTTGCAGATCGCAAGCCTCGAGACGCAGGCGGCGCGCGATGAAGCCGAGTTGAAACAGCAGCCGCTGGTGTTTCCCGATAATCCGGATCCCGACTTCCGGAAATACGCTGCTTTGCAGAAGGCGCTCTATGAACAGCGTGTGGCTCAATATCACGCCCAGCTCAACAGTTTCGAATCCAAGATCAGGGAGACCAAGGCGGCGATTGAAAAGCTTCGTGACGAAGACGCTCGGTATCGGCAGCGCGACGAGATCCTGGCGAAGATCGAGACCATGCGAACGACGCTCGCCGAGCGTGGAACCGGATCGCAGCTCAACATGTACATCTCGCAGGACGCCCGGCTGGAGTTGTTGCGGACTCTCGAGAATGCGCACAATGGACTGATCGTGGCACAGAACACGCTGGGATCGATAACCGCCGACCGCGACGCATTCAAGCAGCAGTGGTTTGCGCAACTGAGCCAGGATCTGGTGACGACGCGCAACAAGCTGGATGAAGCGAAAGCAACTTATGAAAAGGCTCTCAAGCACCAAAATCTCGTGCGCTGGACGGCTTCCGAACCCTCTGTGGTGCTGACGATGGCAAAACTTTCGGTCGGATCGGTGCTCAAGCCGGGCGATCCCTTCATTACGCTCATGCCGATCGACACCAAGCTCGAAGCGGAAATCAGGATCTTGTCGCGAGATGTGGGGTTCGTCCGGCCAGGCGATCCCTGCACCATGAAGATCGATGCTTTCAATGCGGCGGAGCATGGCACGGCGAGTGGCAAGGTGCGCTGGATCAGTGAAGGCGCATTCACGACTGACGATGACGGAAAGCCGCTCGAATACACCTACTACAAGGCGAGGTGCTCGGTGGATGCATCAAATTTCAAAGGCGTGCCGAGCAATTTTCGTCTGATTCCCGGCATGACCCTGCAGGGAGACATCAACGTCGGGACCCGTTCCGTCGCGATGTATCTGCTCGGCGGAATGCTGAAAGGCATGAGCGAGGCCATGCGCGAGCCATGATGCTTTCATCCCGATCGATTCTCCAGTGGTTTCGTCCAGCTCTCGTACCTTCGCGCGCCGGTCCCTTTCAGTGCGGAGCGGCTGCGTATGAGCGTGGCCGGTATCTTGAAGCGATCAGGCACTGGAAGCTGGCGTCGGAGTCAGGCGAGGCCGAGGCCGCCTATCGAATAGGAATGCTTTATGCGAAAGGCGAAGGGGTGGTCAGAAGCGTGCCCGATGCCGCCGTCTGGTATGAGCGCGCGGCCCGGCTCGGCAACGTCGAAGCGCAGTTTCAACTCGGCTTGATCTTTCTTCGAGGGGAAAAGCCGCTGTTGGGTTCGCATCGCCACGAAACATGGCGCCGATCTTCCGCCATACGTCTCGGCGACAGGGCGTCGAATATTCACCGGCTTGTGTTCCCGCACGGCACGAGCGTCGAGCGGAATGTCGACGCTGCTTTCCACTGGATATCGGTCGCGGCGGAAAGAGGAAAAGCCGAGGCGCAGACGGTCCTGGGCAACATGTACAGCGAGGGGCTCGGCTGCGAGAAGAATTTCCAGATAGCGCTCGCATGGTACGGGGTCGCGGCCGAGCAGAACTGCGCCGCGGCGGAATTCGCTCTTGGCGATATCTATTTCCAAGGCAAAGGGGCTCCCGTCGATTTCGAGCGGGCGGCAGCCTGGTATCGCAAGGCGGCCGAGCAGGATCATGTCCGGGCGCAGGTTGCGCTCGCGTTCATGAACTTGAAGGGAACGGGGATGCCGGAGAATCCTGCGGAAGCGGCTCGCCTGTTCCAGGGCGCTGCAATGCATGACGATGTCATCGCGCTCTATAACATCGGCCTGTTGCGCCTGAAGGGCCATGGTGCTGCGAAGGATATCGACAAGGCTGAAACCGCGCTGCGCAAGGCCGCGCGCAAGGATTACTTTCCGGCGATTCAGGCGCTGGCGGAATTCTATTCGCACGGCGCAGGTTCGGCGCCCGATCTGCGGGAGGCTGCGGTCTGGTACGAGAAGGCGGCCGAGCGGGACGACGTACAGGCGCAGTTTTTCATGGGCCGCTTCTATGCGACGGGCACCGGCATCGGCCCGAACATCCGTCAGGCTGCAAAATGGTTCGAGCGCGCGGCCCGCAACGGTCACGCGACCGCCGCGTTCAACGTCGCCGTATTTTATCTCAACGGCTCCGGCGTCGAGCGCAATGTGGATTGCGCGATCGAATGGTTCGAGCGCGCGTCCGAAAGCGGCATCCGCGCGGCGCAGCTGCAACTCGGAAGACTTTATTCGGCAGGCAACGGGGTCCCGCGCGATCACGAGCGGGCGAGAGAATGGCTCAGCAAGGCAGCCGGCGGCGGAGATCCGGACGCCAAGACAGCCTATGCGCTTTTCCTGCTCCATCAGGATGGTTCGGCGGAACAGCTTGAGCAGGCAAAGGCGCTGTTGATCGAGGCGGCTGAGGCCAATCACGCGCCGGCGGCATTCCAGCTCGGCGTGGTGCATATGGGTAAGTTTGGGGGAAGGGCAGACGTTGCAGCCGCTGTCACATGGTTCGCACGTGCCGCCTGCGTGGGTCACGTCGACGCTCAATACACCCTTGCGCTTCTCCATCTCGATCCGAAGAGCGGTATGAGCGATGCGGAGGCCGCGGCATCCTGGATGGCGAAGGCCGCGCATGCAGGCCACGCGGGCGCGCAGTTTCAGCTCGCCGTGCTGTATTGCACCGGCGCGGGATTGGCCCAGGATGTTGCGCAAGGGGCGCAGTGGTACGAGGCCGCCGCACGACAGGGACACGCGGTCGCGCAGTTCAACCTCGCGGTGATGCTTGGAAAAGGGCAGGGTTGCAAGGCCGATCCCGAAAAGTCGGTTGAATGGTTCGAAAAAGCGGCTCGGCAGGATATGGCGGAAGCGCAGATTGCGCTCGGCGATGCATTGATGGCGGGAAGCGGTGTTACCAAAGATCAGGACGCGGCGGTGCAATGGTATCGCCGGGCGGCGAGTCAAAACCATCAAGGCGCCCGGCAGCGTCTGGATGCGGCCGGAGTGACAATGGTCGATGGCTGAGCATCGCTCGCGACCGGGTTGAGGGGTTGAATGCGGGGCCGTCCTTCTTCACGCGAGGTCTCGCCGGCGGAATACGCGTGGTTCATCTTCAGGCCCGCGCCCGCACGTGATGTGGGATCATGAGTCTATCAGTTTCAAAGGTGTCAGGAGACCCGGGTGCGATGAACAAGATTGCGGAGCGCGATGTCAGGAATGCGAAAAATACGCAGCCCGTCGTCAGTCTTATTCCACATGAGGAAAATCTTCAAAGCTTGTTCCTGGATCCAGATCTCGGCGATCTGGAGTCGGGCGCGCGCCTGCGCGGGGCGATACTGGAGCATTCCGGCCGGGAAATTTCCGGTTGGATCGTCGATACCCGATCTCTCACGGCATCTGTTTCTCTTTCTCTCTTTGTCGGATCTCATGCGATCGAAGAGACGAGAACGGATCGCGCCGCTCCCGTGCGAATCGGGCCGGGAATGGCAATCGGCCGTCCCGGATTCCGGATCGATCTGGCAAACCCTGTCGCGCGTCGACGCCTGGCACGCGCGCTCAGAAAAACATTGGCGGACCCAGGCCGGGCACCGATCTATCTTCGCGTTCGTCTGGATGATGGAGAGTTTTTCGAGATTCCCCTCTTTGACGCCATCACGCCCGATGAGCTGGTCGTTGCGCTCGGATTTTCGCCGTCCGATTACACTGACCTGCTGATTCCGAATAACAACAGGCCCATCACGCCCGATCCGGATCCGGCCGGCAAGCAGGTGCGTCATGTTTGCTTCTACCTCCCGCAGTTTCACTCGTTCGAGGAGAACGATAGATGGTGGGGACCCGGCTTCACCGAATGGACCAATATCTCACGTATGCGCCCTCAGTTCCCTGCGCATCAATCTCCCTGGCTACCGGCGGACCTCGGCTTTTACGACGTAAGACTGACAGAGACCCGCCGGCAGCAGGCCGAGTTGGCTCGCCGCTACGGCATCCACGGCTTCTGCTACTACGTCTACTGGTTCCAGGGGCGCAGACTTCTAGAAAGACCGTTGGAGCTTCTTCTGGAGGATGGAGAGCCGGACCTGCCGTTCTGCATTTGCTGGGCGAATGAGAACTGGTCGCGCCGCTGGGACGGTTCGGATGCCGAACTTCTGCTCGGACAAGATCACGCGCTGGAAAATGACGTCCGCTTTATCGACGATATGTCGCGGCTCCTGCTCGATGAACGCTATATCACGGTGGATGGTCGCAAGATCATCCTGATCTATCGCCCTTCTCTCTTGCCGGACCGACAGAGCCTGTTTGAAATATGGCGCGCAAGAGCAAGGGAATTGGGTATCGGCGAGATTCTGATCTGCAACGCCATGACATTCGGAGAATTTGATCCGCGCGACTTGAACTGCGATGCAGCAGTGGAGTTTCCTCCGCATACCGTATCGACGAGGGAGCAGCCGCTGTCCGAGTTGGGCGCGCCCGAGAACTTCACGGGGAAAGTTTACGACTACGTCGATGCCGTGCGCTCGTCCCTGGGCAAGACCTACGACTTTCCTTATTTCCCGGCCGTCATGCCGCGCTGGGACAACACGCCCCGAAAAGGCTCACGGGGACATGTCTTCAACGGATCGAGTCCGGAGGCGTTCGAGGTATGGCTGCGGGATGCCGCGGGACGGGCAAGAAGGAGCCCGTTCACGGAGCCGATCGTTTTCATCAACTCCTGGAATGAATGGGCCGAGGGAGCTCACCTGGAGCCGGACTCGCGGTACGGCCGGGCATTTCTGGAGGCGGTGAGAAGGGTGGCGTCGTCCGAACCGATCTCGGCTCAGGTTCGCTCGAATCCGGATTTGCTGGACTGTCTGAGTCGGCAAGAGCTCGAGCAAGCGGTGAAGGAAGCGGCTACTCACGTTCAACTTCTCGCCAACATCCATCGATCGGAGATGATGTATTCCGGCTTGCAGCATACGCGAAGCGGGATTCCGGTTGAAGCCAAAGGTGCGTCGGAGAACCCGGCTGAATCGTTGCTGGTCATCGAGAACATTAATTCTCAAACGAATGAGCGGGTGGTGGTGGACCCGCGATCGATCGTGCTCGTACGAGGGTGGGTCTGTGCAGGCGACGCCTTTGCGGCGAGCAAACACAGGATAGCCTTCCTCATCCTCCTCTCCGCGGATTCCGAAAAGCAGGATCGAAACGGTTATTGCCTGATCGTGGACTGGCATGAGCGATTTGATGTCAAGGAATATATGAGGACGAAGAGCAGCGATTGCTATTTCGGCTTTCAGCTCTCCTTTTTCGTCCATGACCTTCCCGAGGGAGAGTACCAGATTTCGGTTCTGGAGGTGGGCGAGGGGAGACGTGCGCTCATCAGATCGAATCATTCGATCATTGTTCGACGTTGAGTTGAGAGGTCCGCATGTTGGCCAGCGTCGTCATCGCTTGCTATAAGCATGAATCGTACATCGAAGAGTGCCTGGAGACGGTCTATCGGCAGACCTTCCCCGACGTTGAGCTCATTATCGTCGACGATCATTCTCCTGATAAAAGCTTTGAAATCGCGCAACGGATTCTCAGACAAAGATCCTTTGTCAAGCGTTTCGCATCTTGCTCGATTCTGAAGAATCCTCTCAACCTCGGAGCACCCTGCACCTGGAACAGGGCGTTGTCTCTTGCCAGGGGAGAAATGATCTTCTTTCTGAATTCGGACGATGCATTTTCAAAGGATCGTATCCGGATATTTGCGAGCCAGTATGAGAGCGAGAAGCTGTTTTTTGGCTTTTCGGCCGTTGAACCAATCGATGAACGCGGCAAGCCGATAACGACCCATCAATTTCCGACGAACCTTCGATACGCGATCGATCGCGGCCGGATAACGGGTTCTCCGTTGTCCTGGGTATTTCTCGATTCACAGGTCGCCGCTTCAAGCGGAAATTTTGTGCTAAGCCGGGAACTGCTCAGGAGAATCGGGTTTCTGTCCGATCTCAAATACTGCCACGACTGGGAGTTCGCTCTGCGCGCCGTAACGGTGGTCGAGCCCAGATACGTCGAATCGGATCGCTATATGTATCGGCTCCATTCGACGAATAGTTTTCGAAGCTTGAGCGACGTGGCTGAACGCGAAACGAGGGCCTGCATGTCGTCGTACTGCGTCAACGCGATAGCTCAACGGCCGATCAACAGAGTTTGTCTGAGCCCCATAAATTTCGGAGATGCCTTCTACAATTTCATCAAGCTTCATCCGAACTTCAGCTATTGGGTGAAGCAGTTGTATGCTCCTTACCGTCCTGACCATCGGACCGTGGACTGGAACGAATGGACGATGCCGCTCATGTGGCGCTGATCATTTTCGAACGGAAGGGATGTCGGTTCGGGACGCTGTCTTCTTCGAAACCTGACGAGCGCGTCAAGAGGGTCTGTTTGGCGAGGCAACGTCGGCATCAGCCGGCAAGCACTAACATTTCGCAGGCGATCTTTGTTAACTAATCTGTTGATTTTCTTCGAAGGGGCCTTACAACAATCAAAAACAGGTTTCACACATATGAATTGGCGCACCGCTCCGATCTGTTAAGATCGTATCGTGTCCCGTCGGATCAAGTTGCTTTGCCGGAACCGGGAGCCGGTGTCAGTTTTTTGAACAAACCTGGAGCGCGACGGGGTGGAAACGGAAACTGCGACACCGAAAACTGCGACACTGACAAGGCTCGGCCTGGAGCTGAACGTCGATGCGCTCACGGCCAATGAGATCGAACCGAGATTGAAAGAGTTCTTTTCCGGCCGGATCGCCAATCCGAATCCGGACGAACTGATGCAGTCGGTCAAGGAACTGGAAGAGCAGTTTAGCGAATATAGTGAGTATCAATTCGCGAGAGCCGCGGTGTTGATGCAGGCGTGCGATTTTGCACGAGCAAGAGAGGTTTTGACGCGCCTCGCGAAAGAATTACCGTCCGATCCCCGTATTCTGCATCGACTTGCCGTAACCCATTTGAACATGGGTTCTGCCCAGGCGGCGCAGGATACCTATCTTGCCGCATTGGCTGTTGCGCCGTCGAGCGAGAACCTTCGCCGGGAATTCGCCGGCCTTCTGCGGGTCATGGAGGCCAGAAAGCTGTATGCCGGCGTGAACCGCAAGAAGCACAAATTGTCCGTCGTTTGTGCGATCAAGAACGAAGCGGACGATCTGCTTGAGTGGCTGTATCTTCACAAGCTGGTCGGTGTCGATCATTTCTATTTGTACGACAACGAAAGCACCGACGAAACGCGAGCGATAATCGAATCCTTTCCCTGGCCGGACATGATCACTTACCACTATGTGAAAGGTGAGTTCGGACAAATACGCGCCTTTCATCACGCAATCGACAGCTATCGGAATAGCTCCGAATGGTGCGCGTTTATCGATGCCGACGAGTTTCTTTATCCCGTCGAGGGTAACAGTATCAGGGATGTTCTGGACGATATTCCCTCGGCGCCGGCTGTCGCGGTTCAATGGCTGAATTTCGGCTCCAATGGTCACGAGGCAAAACCACAAGGCCTCTGCATCGAGTCGTTTACGCGAAGGGCTCCTGATGATTTTCCGGACCACTACGTGATGAAGTCAATCGTGCGTCCCGATGCGATCGTGGCCTATCTTCATCCTCATCAGTCCCTGGTACTGGGATGTTATGTCCAGGAGGACGGCATCCCCGTTTTCCCGATCGGCGGCCGGTGCTCGGCTCCGAAGCGCAAGAGGCTGGCCATCAACCATTACTATACGAAATCCCGACAGCAACTTTTGAAGAAGCGGGAGCGGGGGAGGCCATTGGCGGCAGGCGACCCCGAGCGTATACGGGCGATGGAGTTTTTTACGCTTCGCGACCGTAACGACGTCGAGGATCTGACGATCCTGAAATTCCTGCCCGAGCTCAAGAAGCTGGTTTATCGCTGAAGGCGACGGATGCAGAGCCAGCGCACGGTGCGCGCTGTATGCGATCCAACTCTGGTACGTAATGGTTTCGATCTGACGCGTTGTCTTCACGCGAACCGGTAATCCATCCCCTGGTCAAGCCCGGAGAATGCTTCGCTTGGAAACGCTTAGTCTAGAGCGGGATGAGGAAAAGTGTGCAGCGGTTTTCCGCCCGCATCCCGCGTCTCAAAATATTGGAATCGATCACGTTCATGATCTTGGATCGATTCGATCCAGGATCATCGTGATCTAGCTAAGACGGATCGGCATGAAACGATTGAAGGATGGCCTCCGCAATTTTCTTTTCTGGAAGGGGGCGGAAAAACGAGATATCGCCCGCTGTTGCAATCTCGCGCGCGATCTCCCTGACGCAATGATACCTTGGGCGTGAAGCGAAGTCGTGGATGCCGATAATCGCATTCGGATTGCAATGCAACACGATCTGGGCGAAGCACGCGACCCTGAAGCGGCCGTCGACGAAATAGAGATCCGCAGCGGCGCTATGCGGCATTTTCCAGACGGCGGAGTGATAATCCGGCCAGCGCGATTTCGTGGAAGCATCGGCGGGAAAGCCCCATTCGCCCGTCGGGCCGATATCGATAAACACCAGCTCCGGTTTTGTTTGATGAGAGGCGCACGCGGTCCTGACTTGATCGAGCCACTCACGGGAAGAATCAACGGAGAGGATCGAGCTCTGAACGTACTTCGATGCGACGACGGTGCTTCCGCCGGTTCCGAACTCCACATAGATGCGGCTGTTTCTGACGAACGACAGGAATAAAGCCGCTTCGTCTGAGGACATTCTCGGTAACAACTGTTGTTTCCTGTCGGTTGCGGTCATGCAAGGGGTCAGCAAGGTGTCGCTCCCTGAAGTGTTCGACTTATCGTCGACTGACACTTTCATATTTGAACTCTGCCGATCGTAGATCTTCCGGCCTGTAGATATCGCCAGAATTTGCGAAGCTGGCCGCCGACAGGCTACTGCCTGAGCCCTGCGCGCTGGCCCCCGTAGCCTCGCGCCAGGATCGCCTGCCACCACGGTTGCTCGTCGACATACCATCGGACGGTTTTTTCAATGCCGCTCTCGAAGTTCTCCTTCGCACGCCAGCCCAGTTCGCGTTCGAGCTTGGATGCGTCGATGGCGTAGCGTCGGTCGTGGCCGGGGCGGTCGGCGACGAAAGTGATGAGGTCGCGATGCCGGGTCGTGCCCGGCGCGATCTCGTCGAGCAGGTCACAGATGCTCTCGACCACATGCAGGTTGGTGCGCTCGTTACGCCCGCCGACGTTGTAGGTGTGGCCGACAGCGCCGTGCTCCATGACCAGCGAGAGCGCGCTCGCGTGATCATCGACATAGAGCCAGTCTCGAATGTTCCTGCCGTCGCCATAGACAGGCAGCGGCTCGCCGGCGAGGCCCTTGATGATCATGTGAGGGATCAACTTCTCCGGAAAGTGATAGGGTCCGTAATTGTTGGAGCAATTGGTGATCAGCGTGGGCAGCTCATAGGTTTCGCGCCAGGCGCGCACCAGATGGTCGGAGGACGCCTTGCTGGCCGAATAGGGCGAGTTCGGCGCATAGGCGGTGGTCTCGGTGAAAGAGCCGCTATCGCCGAGCGAGCCGAAGACCTCGTCGGTCGAGACGTGCAGAAAGCGGAATTTCTCCCGCTTCTCGGGCGAGAGCGAGCGCCAGTGACGCAAGGTTTCCTGCAGCAGAGTGAAGGTGCCGACAATGTTGGTCTGGATAAATTCACCGGGGCCATCGATCGAGCGGTCGACATGACTCTCGGCGGCGAGATTCATGACGGCATCCGGCCGATATTTCTCGAACAGATGACGCAGCCCTACGCTGTCGCAGATGCACTGCTTTTCGAAGGCATAGTTAAGATTCTCGTTCGTGCCGGGTAACGAATCGAGGTTAGCCGCGTAGGTGCACTTGTCGATGTTGACCACGCGAGCGTGAGTATCGTGCAAAAGGTGACGAACCACCGCCGAACCGATGAATCCCGCGCCGCCTGTGACAAAAATGGTCGAAGCCTTGAAGCGCATAGCAGGTCGCCTCCGCGATTTGAAATTAACACTGGTATGAAAGGGCAACGGATCTCAGATACTCGCCGTAGCTGCTTTTCCCGTTCTTCTCGGCGGCCTTCTCAAAGGCCTGGAGCGAGATGTAGCCTTGCCGCAGCGCGATTTCCTCGGGGCAGGCGATGCGCAAGCCCTGGCGCTGCTCCAGGATCTGGACGAAGTGGCTGGCCTCGACCAGCGAGGAATGCGTCCCGGTGTCAAGCCAGGCGAAGCCGCGCCCGAGCACTTCGACGTACAGATCGCCACGCTCCAGATAGGCGTTGTTGACGTCCGTGATCTCGATCTCGCCGCGCGCGGACGGCTTGATGCCGGCTGCGATCTCGACGACGTCGTTGTCGTAAAAATACAGGCCGGTCACAGCTATGTTGGATTTCGGCCGCTTCGGCTTCTCCTCGATCGATCGAGCCCGCCCGGTATCGTCAAGCTCGACGACCCCGTATTGTTCAGGGGTATTCACGATATAGCCGAACACAGTGGCGCCATTGTTACGGGAGGAAGCGGCTGATAACAGTTGTGGTAACCCGTGGCCGTAGAAAATGTTATCACCCAAGACGAGCGCGACGGCGTCGGCGCCGATAAAATCGCGGCCTACGATAAAGGCGTCCGCCAGCCCGCGCGGGGCTTCCTGCGTCGCATAGGCGAAGCGCATGCCGATTTCGCTGCCGTCGCCGAGTAGCCGATGAAATAATGGCTCGTCCTGCGGTGTCGAAATAATCAGAATCTCGCGAATGCCGCCCAGCATCAGCGTCGACAGCGGATAGTAGATCATTGGCTTGTCGAAGACGGGCAGGAGCTGCTTGGAAACGACCGTCGTCACCGGGTAAAGTCGGGAACCCGTCCCCCCGGCAAGAATAATGCCCTTCATGGCCCCTCACATCTATCGCTGGTAACATAACATATAGTGTTAAGTGCGCAAGTTTGTTATCAAGGTGCGGAGCATCATGGGTTAACGAATACAAAGTGATTTGAAAATGAATGTTGTTCGAACCGAAGTTCCCGAGGTTGTCATCATCGAGCCCAAGCTGTTCGGGGACCAGCGCGGCTTCTTTCTCGAGACGTATCAGTTTCCCCGCTACTCCGAGCACGGCATCATTCGCCCGTTCGTCCAGGACAACATGTCCCGCTCCGCCCAGGGTGTGCTGCGCGGGTTGCACCTGCAAAATCCTCTTCCGCAAGGGAAACTGGTGACGGTGCTTCGCGGTAAAGTTCTGGATGTCGCCGTTGACGTGCGCGTCGGCAGTCCGAATTTCGGCCGCCACGTGGCTGTTGAACTGAGCGAAGAGAACAGGCGGCAGCTCTGGGTTCCCCGCGGGTTCGCGCACGGCTTTGTCGTTCTTTCCGAGACCGCCGATTTCTTCTATAAATGCGACGATCTCTACAGTCCGAAGGACGAACTTTCGATTCGCTGGAACGATCCTGCAATCGGCATCGACTGGGGTGTGGAGGCACCGTCCTTGTCCGCGAAGGACGCGGACGCGCCGTTGCTGGCGGACGTAAGAAACCTTCCAATCTATGGGCAGGTGTGATGGCAAGCCTGATGCGGATACTGTTGACGGGTAGCAGCGGTCAGGTCGGCGGGGCGCTTCGGCCGTTGCTGGACAAGGGCGGGACGGTCATCGCGCCGTCGCGCAGCGCGTTCGACCTGTCGAAGCCTGAAATGCTTGCCGGAGCGCTCGACCGATTCAAACCCGATCTCATCATCAATCCCGCGGCCTATACCGCGGTGGATCGCGCCGAGGACGAGCGCGAACTCGCCTTCCTCGTCAACGCCAAGGCGCCGGCTGCGATCGCGGAGTGGTCGGCACAGCATCGTGTGCCGTTGATTCATTTCTCCACCGACTATGTCTTCGATGGTTCGGGCGACAAGCCGTGGCGCGAGGATAGTCTCACCGGCCCGCTCTCGGTCTATGGCGCCAGCAAGCTCGCCGGCGATCTCGCTATCGACGCGGCCGGCGGGCCGCATCTGATCGCGCGCACCTCGTGGGTCTATGCCGCGAACGGAGCCAATTTCCTGCGCACGATCGTGCGGTTGGCCGGCGAGCGCGAAGAGTTGCGCATTGTCGCCGATCAGACAGGCGCCCCGACCACGGCAAGCACGATTGCCAATGCCGTTTCGAACATCGTGCTCTCGAACGCATCGGACTTGAGCGGGTTGTTCGCGCGTCACGGCGGCGTGGTCAATCTCGCCTGCGCCGGCGAAACCAGTTGGCACGGCTTTGCCACAGCCATCGTCGGCGGATTGAAGTCGCGTGGCGTGAAACTCGTTGTGAAGACGATCTCCCCGATCGCGACGGCGGACTTTCCGACCAAGGCGAGGCGGCCTGGCAATTCCAGGCTCGACCTGTCGCAACTCCAAGGTCGGTTCGGATTGTCCCCGCCAACCTGGCAGGATGCGCTCTCGACGGAGCTCGACAGCCTCGTCGCCCGGCAAGGCGAGCAAGTGGTTTCGGCAATGAGAGCATGATCAGACCCGGGTATCGCGTCAGAATCCCAACGGTAGATCGTGCGCGACCGGCGGACGATTGTATCGGGGCGTTCGTGGTCCCGGCGGCCATGCCAGGCCGCTATAGGGAATACCGTCGCGTGACAATTGCGGATTGTAAGCCGGGTCGTCGTTCAGCCGTTCGCCCCAGCGCGCACGAAGCAGATTGAGTTCGTGTTCGAACCGGCCGCGCCGGTCGGCGCGATGATCGCTGCCCCGGCTGGCGGATTCAGCGTGAATCAGTTTCACGTGCGGCGTCAGGACGATTCGTTTGCCGGATTCGCGCAGGCGCAGGCAATAGTCGACATCGTTGAGCGCCACCGCGAAGCGGGCCTCGTCCATTCCGCCGACAGCGAGATAGTCGCTTCGCCGGGTTGCGAGGCAGGCCGCGGTTACCGCGCTGCATTCGTGCGCCGCAAGGAGCTGATCGAGAAAGCCCGGATCGCCGCTGAGTCGGTCCGTGAAGGCGTGCGCGACCGAAAAGTTCATGCCCAACACCACGCCGCCGTGCTGCACGACGCCACCGGGCCAGGTCAACAGCGCGCCGACCGCGCCGACGTCCGGTTCGCCCAGACGCGTCAGCATCTCCTCGAGCCAGTCGTCGGAGCTTGCTTCGATGTCGTTGTTGAGCAGGCACAGGACGTCGCTGTCGAGCGTTGCGGCGGCCTGGTTGTTGAGCCTTGCGAAATTGAATGGCCCCTCGATCCGCAATGTTCGAACGCCGCGCCGCGGCAGATCGGAAAGAAAGTCGATAGTCTGCGGATGCGCGCTGTCGTTGTCGACAACGAGGATATCGGCGCGGCAGCGTTCAACGGCAGGTGTGATGGTTTCCAGGCATCGTTGCAGGAGAGAAACGCGATCGCGCGTCGGGATGATCACCGTCACGCGCTGCCGGGAAACCGGCCGTTTGATCCGAACCGCGGGAAAGAAATTGCCGGTCTGCGGGGTCATGCTTGCATCGATTCCGCGCATCCGCAGGTGCGACTGGCTTGCCGCGGACAGCAGCGCGCCGGCTGTCGTGCGATCAAGCCTCGGCATGGTCGCCAACGCTCCCGGCAGGTGAAGGATGTCGGCACTCGGAGGGCCGATCTGATCCAGCAGGCTGTTGAAAAGACGGTAGAGGCTGTCCGGCCGCGCCGCCTTGATGGCCGCGAGCAATGCCTCACGCCGGACCGCGAACAGATGGACGCAGTATCCTTGCTCCAGCAATCGCTCGTAATCGAACGCGGGAAAAGCCAGCGGCCAGATGCGGCCGTCGTCCGCGAGAAAGTCGAGGTCGCCGTACAGGGCCAACGCATCGGGATGGGACTCGAACGTAGCCGCGATGCGTGCAAGAGCGGTTCGTTCGAGCGACATGCCGGCCATGGTCACGACGATGTGGCCCGCATCGGATGCGGCGTCTTCCAGAAACTCCAGCAGGGCGTCGCCGTCGATCGACAGCGGCTCACCCTCGATTGCGCCGGCGGTCCAGTTCTCGTGGCTTTGCGCTTCAAGGCTGGCGAGCGTCTGCTGGGTGCCGGAGCTTCCAGCGATCACCACGGCCAGCCGAAGCGGGCTTGGCTCGGGCTCCGGCAGCGGAAATCGCGCGCGCCAGCCGGCATAGTCGTGCAGCGGCAGCGAGGCCGGAATAAGCCGGTCGTAAAGCTCACCGCGCAACCGCTCGGCAGCATAGCCGCCGATGACATCCATCATTCCGGCGAGGCCGTCGGGAAACGCCACGAAAGTGGCTGCCGCCGGAAGCCGGTCGCCGTCCTCTTTCCGCAGCAGGATTCGATGGACCCGTCCGTCGGCGAGACGCTGCGGGACGTGGAAATCAAAGGCGCGGACGTTGCGGGAGACCGCTCCCTCGGCATCGCCGCCGATGTGGGTCCAGGCTGTGGCGCGGACCTGCGCGACGGATTCTCCGTCGACGATCGCTTCCAGCGTGACGATGGCCTCGCTGTCGATCCACCCGTGAAAGTGCAGGCCGCCCAGCCAGCGCAGCTTGCAGGTCGGGCGAAGATCGGTGCGAGACGTTGTGTCATTCTCAAGGTCTATTGACTGGCCGACGGGAGTTTCGAGATTGGCGAGGCGCGCGGAAAGATGGCGCGCGGCATCGAGCAGATCGGTGTCAAGGCTCACGGCGTAGCCGCAAGTGTCGCTTCGGCCCAGCTCAGCGCATTCCGGCGCGAACGCATCGGCGTAGACGGTCTTCAGCACCAGGCCGTCGAGCAGGATGTCGACCGTGAAGCGCCGTTCCGGCGCCTTCGGATCGAACACGAAGCCGGACACGGTGCCGTCGTCGCCGAGCGCGAGCCGGCTGACCAGCTTCGGCTTGGCGATCTGTGCCTTGCGGGCCCGGATGACGCGCGTCATGTTCAGGACAGTCCGGCCCACGCGATAACGGCATCGACAAATCCCTCCTCATCCGTGTCTGGCGGGATGGCAAGATCGGTCTTTCGCGGTTTGGCCGATCCGGCTGACCAGTCGCGGTATGCGACAGGGATCGAGGCTCGTCTTGCGGCCTCGATCAGAGGATGACCGAATGCCGGCTCGTCGAAATCCGTCAGCAGCCAGCCAGGGTTATGCGGCGCCAGCACGTCGCCGGTCTCGTCGGCCGCGACCTTGCCGGTGACGAAAACATTCGCGCAGGACATCAGGCGGTCATCGTCACAGGTCGCGCCGGCAACAACGACCGATCTTGATGGCGCGCACCGCCGCAAGCCGTCCGCCAGACGCCGTATCATGCGCAAGGATGCGGGCGACGGCACGGACGGCACGATGGCGAGCGACCGCTTCGCGCCATGGACGGGCTCCAGGGGCAGCGGACGGATCGGCCAGTTTTGAAGGATGATCTTGCGTTCGGGCCAGTGAGCCTTCGCAAACGCCTGGGCGATTCTGCCGGGCGCGAAAAGCGGGGTCTCGTCGGGAAGCGACGTGATCGCCTCGCTCAAAGTCCCTGCCGTAAGCCACGGATGGATCGGAAGGCCGAGTTGCCGGATCAGATCGATCAGCCGGGGCAGCGGGTTCGGCTCGAGAATCTCGACGCGCTCGGGGTGCAGCCGTGTGATGATGGCTGCCGCCTCGGTGGCGCCGGTCTCGGTATCCAGATTCAACTGAGCGGCTTGGGGGCTGCTCCCGTCCGCGGCCCGGACATGAACGACACCCCGCTCGCGCGACAGGAGAATGGCACGCTCGCCGCGCTGGCGGAGTTGGCGAGCCCGCTCTTGAGCAACGGCAAATCTCCGCCGATGGCCGAGAATCAGCACCGAAGGCCGGCGGGGCCATGTCAGCGCCCGGTCGAGCCGCGCACGCGCCGGCCGCAACGGATCCGCGATCTCGAACGCGCGGCATTCCTTCCGGTAGTCGGGAAATCGCTGATCCAGCACCTCAAGATTGCGAAGCACCAAGCGTCGTTTCTCGCGCTGGAAGGATTTCGAGCCGTGATGCCCGACATAGACCGACGGCGCGCAGACGTTACGAAAGCCCTTGCCGCGCGCGCGCAGGCAGAGATCGACGTCCTCAAGATAGCCTCGCTCGAAGTTTTCCGATAATGCGCCAACGGCATCGAGGCAGTCGCGCGTGACATAGAGGCAGAAGCCGATGCCGCTCGGCACGTCGGTGACAACACCGGCATTGGCGATGCTCGCGATGCGGTCGGTCTCGAGAATTTCCTCATAGCTTTGCATCGGATTGAGATTGTTCGGTACTGGAAACGAAAAAATGTCGCCGTTGTTCGACAAGGGCGTGACTGTTCCAATATCTTGCGCGGAGCGCGCCACATCCGCCAGTCTCTCGACGAAGCCCGGTGGCACGATGGTGTCCGAATTGAGCAGAACGATGTCGCCCGCCGGTACGTTCTCCAGCGCATGATTGATCGCGCCGACGAAGCCGAGATTGACTTCGTTCACGAGGAGGTCGACCGTCCCACGGGCGGCAAGCTCGCCGAGATAGCGCCGCAGCTCCGGCTCAGGGCTGGCGTCGTCGATGGCCATAACGCGAAAGGAGAGTTTGTCGATTGCATTCGACGCGCGTGCCCTGACGAGACTGTCAAAGCAGTCCATCGTCGCCGGCAGGTCCCGGTACACCGGAACGATGACGGTGGGGACCGAGGCGTCGGATCGTGGCGCGGTTGAACGGCGCGCCTGGTTTGACTGGCCTGGTGGAGAAGACAGGTTGGGAGCCAGCCGCCGAACCCGGAAGATCTCTCCGCCGCATGTCAGCGTCAGCGTCTGAGGCGCTCGCGACGTGGGACGCCGAACCAGGAAGGCCGCCGCCTGAACCTCCATGCTGGCCAACGGGTGGAACGGATCGGGCTCGATCCGGCTGATCAGCGTGCTGTTATCAACTCCCACGCTTACTTCGACGGAGTTCGCCGTGGTCCACGCGATCCAGCCTGTCACGTGATTGTCAAACACCGAATAGGCAGCCCAATTCCGATGTCCCGCGCGCCGGAGTTCCTCAATGGCAAGGCGCAGGACTGCCGGATTGCTGTCGCGGCCGATCAGACTGGCGGCCGCGGTCCGCCGTCGATCGTCGGTGGCCCAGGCGAGCATTCTGCGGTTGGCCGCGAGATCGGATGGATCCACGAGGAGCGCTTCGGCGAGATCTGCCATGGCCGCTTCCTTGCGTTCTAGTCTCCAGTTTGCCTCCGCGCGGAGAACGAAGCAATGGGCCGCCGAGGACGGATTGATCCGGCAATGCCGGTCCGCGTATTTGAATGCCGCAAGATAATCCTTTGCCGTCAGCGCTTGCGCGGCCATGCGCTCGAGCATGACATGCGTGGAAGGTCCAGCGCGTTCCTGATCGTCAGTGACGGGGCCGAAAACCATCTGCTGGCGTCCTGACCCGTTGACGTCTGGCCGGGATTCAAATCTGCCGTTGGCCTCCAGCCGGTAATCCGAAAGGGCCGCGGGCTTTTATCGGGCGGCGCCCGCCTGACGCTGCTGACTGCGGAAGACCCGCACCCGTGGCGAAGGCTTGCGCGGCGTTGCAGGCGTTGCAGCCGCCTCCGCGGGCGGGTTACGCTCGATTCCGATGCGAATGCCGACCAGCGGTTCGCGGCTGGTCGGGCCCGACAAAACCACGCGCCTGCCTACTGCGCGAAGGGTCGGTGCGTTCAAAAAACCTGCCTCGGCGACGAACCGCAGTTCATCCGTGCCGCTCAGTTCGAGAACCACGCCGGTCAGGGGCAGGGCGCGGCCGCGGGTGCCGGCATAGGCGCCAAGCGGCACCATCCGGCCGCTGCCGGTCTGGCCGTTGGCGAGCTGGACCGCGTAACGGATATCGACGCTCAAAGGTTTGTCCGGCCATTCCAGCGCCACGCCTTCCACGCGAGACGGCGCGGCCGGACCCGCGATCCACGCATTGGGGCCGACGATAATGTCGCCGCGGCCCGCGACATGGCCGAGCACCTTCAGGCCTTCCGTTGCAGCATCCAGTCCCGTGCCGCTGTCTGAATCTGCCGCGGCGGGAATCCTGCCGGCCTGGATCTGTTCTACGCGCACAATGGCGGACCGCGATCCTCCGGGTCTCGTCGGCTGGACCTGAACCTGCAAAGTCGCGGGCGTGTCGACCCGCACCACCAGTCCGGAATTGGGCGTATACAAAGTCGGCTCGGTCGCGTCCGGATGCAGGATGATCTCCATGCGGCGCTCATGCCCTTTCGCCGGCGCAACGATTACGCGAGGCGGCGAGACGGAGTCTTCGGCGCTCTTGTAATTGATGAAAAAAAGTCCGCGGTCGAGACTCAGCACTTTTTGCTGCTCAGCCTCGTTCATCATCCCCCGAAACAGATCCACCAGCCGTCTCCCTCAGTCGTGTCAATTCATCATGCGCCGTCCATCATGCGCTGTCGCCTGCCTTGAACAATCCGCTATCGTGACGCCAGCGGATGGGGAGTCAAAAACCCGACACAATCCATACTCAAGTTGCCGGCCCTGCGATTTCCGCTTCTGACTCAAGAAAACAAAAGCGGGCGGGCGACATCAACATTCTCTCATGGTTATCGATGCGGCAATTCTCATGCGACAGCCGTGGCGAAGAACGTGGAAGCGAAGCACGTAGCAGCGAAGAACATGGCTCCGGCAAAAAAATCAGACCAGCAAGGTGGTCGATTTCGCAGGCGAAAGAGATCGCCGGATGTCTTCAGCCTCCACGCTCAGCGACGCGGCCATTTTGCGCAATCGGTTGTTCTCGTCTTTCAGCAATGTGATGGAGTCCGCAATGCTGTCGAAGGAATCCGGAGCATCCTCAATGCTGCTTAAATCCGCATGCTGAACTTGCGGAAAATAATCTGAAGGATGCTGTGTAAATTTGAGCCTCATCGCGAACGCCCCGCGCTAGCCATGCCTAGCCATACCTATGGATAAGATGGCGACTTCAAAACCCGTGTCCACCCGGTCTCAACTATTTCGACGACTTTTAGGGCAGGAAGATGTCAGACGGAAGCGAAAGCTGAATGAACAAGCGTCGAGTCATTTGGAACCTGTCAACGCGCGAACATTTAGACGAGATTGTCTTTGAAGGCATCGGCAATGAAACGTTTTACTAATTAGAGACAAGCATGCCTTAGCGCGATCAATCAGAGGTAATCACGCCGATGAAGATTTTATTCGTTCATAATAATTTTCCGGCGCAATATCGTAATCTCGCGGCGGAGCTAGCGAACGATCCAGGCTTCGAACTTGCTGCGATCGGTGCGTCGCATGCGCGGCCGATGCCTTCGGTCAAGTTGATTAAATATGCTCTGCCTGACGCGGATGTTTCGGGAACACATCCGTTTGCCAGACGTTTCGACCTTGAGTGTCGTCGCGCCGAGCAGGTGCTCTATAGTCTTTCAACGCTGGCGACATCAGGATTTACGCCGGATGTCATCCTTGCCCATCCCGGATGGGGGGAAACACTGCCGTTGCGCACCATGTTTCCCAAGGCGCGACAACTGGTCTATTGCGAATTCTTCTACGGTGCCGAAGGTCGCGATATCGGCTTTGATCCGGAATTTCCACTCTCGGGCCTCGACGGCCATATCGGTTTGCAGCTCAAGAATGCGACGACCTTGCTTACGTTAGCCGATTGTGACGTCGGAATTTCGCCGACAAATTGGCAGCAATCGACTTTTCCAAGGCATTATCAAAGCAAGATCGAAGTCATTCATGAGGGGATTGATACATCGCATGTGCGGCCTGATCCGCAGGCGCGCCTGACGCTTCCGAACGGCCGCGAGGTCAGCCGATCGGATGAAATTGTGACATTTGTCGTACGGAATCTCGAGCCGCTCAGGGGCTACCACATCTTCATGCGCGCGCTTCCCGAAATACTGAGGCGGCGGCCCAACGCGCAGATCGTCATCATCGGCAGGGATGGATTGTCCTATGGACTTCCTCCGCCGGCGGGCAGCAACTGGAAGTCGATCTTTCTGCAGGAGGTGCGCGATCGGCTGGACATGTCGCGTGTTCATTTCATGGGCGGCGTTCCGTATCACACTTTCATTGCGGCACTTCAGGTGTCATCGGCGCATGTCTACCTGACGTATCCCTTCGTGCTGTCCTGGTCTGCGCTGGAAGCGATGAGCGCTGGCTGTCTGGTGATAGGGTCGGACACGCCGCCGGTGCGTGAGGTCATCAGTTCCGGAGACAACGGCCTGCTGGTTCCTTTTTTCGCGGTCGACGAGGTGGCTGCGCGGGTCGTCGAGGCACTTCAGGAACCGGATCGGTTTTACGCCGTCAGGGAGGCCGCCCGGCAGTTTGTCGTCGAGCATTTCGACGCGAAGCGGGTATGCCTGCCGCAAATGCGACAGCTTCTCGACCTCAAGGCATCCCCTCCGTCAGCGGCCGCCCGGCGAAAGGTTTGGAGAGGACGCTCGGCGTCGGAGTGGCCTAAAGATATCCGACGCCCCCGCAAACTTACATCGCCGTCCGAGGTGGAGGCGTCAGGCGAAAACGGCTCCGGCCGGACTCGCTGAGACCGTGGAATGAACAATTGAAAAAGAGTCGTTTTAATAAGGTTTCGTTTTGGCCATAGCGTTTTCGAGCGAAGCGGAATCCGGTTCGGGTGAAGGAAACGCCATCGTGATCTAGAGCGGGATGAGGAAAAGTGTTACAGCGGTTTTCCGCCCGCATCCCGCGTCTCAAAATATTGGAATCGATCACGTTC
>CAZOOO010000012.1:0-29335 GCA_964581435.1 uncultured Hyphomicrobiales bacterium
GCTTCTCGCGTTCGATGCAAACTGGGTAGCGAATGTCAAATCCACTCCACTAGGATCGTTCAGCCTCGACCCAACAGATGCGCTCGACCACCTCGCCCTGCGTGGCGGATGCCGGGAACAGCACGAAGCGGTCGCACCCCAGCGGCCTGGCGAAGGCGCGAACCTCTTCTTCAATCGCGGCAAGGCTCGACGCGCCCTCGATAATGAGGGCGCTCCGAAATGCGTGTTGTGCCGCGACCTCGTCCATCATCCGGCGGTGACTTCCTTGAGCAGCGCACCCGCCGCAAGCTTGCCGAGATTATTTCCCGCCAGCGGACTGTCTCCGGTCAAGAGCTTGCGATCCTGGTGCACGGCGCCGGAAATACCGTCGTTCACGATCTCGAAGCCAAGAACCTTCAGCTTCTCGCCGAATTTCCACGTCAGGTGGCCGGGCATATAGCCGATGTCGGGGGTCTTGGCGTCGAGCGCATCCGGGAAAGCGCAGATCTTGTAGCCGCGATAGATGTCGCTGGCGCCCACCGCCAGGAACGCCGCCGGACCGTGACACAGCGAGATGACGAAGCGGTCCTTCGCCGCCGCCCATTCGAGCGCCGCCGCCACATCCTTGCTATTTGGGATGCTGATCAAGGCGCCGTGGCCGCCGGGGATGAAGATCGCGATATAGTCGTCGAGGCCACCCGCGATCACGTCGGAGAGCTTCAGCGGCTGCTTGAACTTGGGATGATACTTCTCGAAGAAGCCCTTCACAGCCTCGTCTTCGGACGGCATCGCCCAGTATTCGAACTTGACCGGATTGCCCGACACGGTCGCCACGTCGAAGGCGAAGCCGGCCTTGTCGAGATGGTACATCGGAAGCAGCGTCTCCACCGGATGGTTGCCGGTCGAGAAGAAGGATCCGTTATCCGTCAGCAGATAGCGCTCGTCGGCGCCGATCATCAGCACCTTCTTTCCGCCCTTGTAGGGATTGGGATAATCCGCGCCGCTGAGGTCCGATTTCGGCGACGTGAACTGGCTCAGCGAATAGCGTGAGGGAAAGAATGCATTCTCCTCCGCGGGATCGGGTTGCGGGGTCTTGTCGGAAATTGTCTGGTCGGACATGGCAGCCTCGCTGAGTTTCGTCTCGTGGTGACAAAAAACTAGCGCCTCCACCCAGTCTAGCAAAATGAGGGATTTCCCTCAACGAAGCGCCTCGGATCCCTGCTCGAACTGGTCCGGGCCGCTTAAAGCGCGTGGCCTTGGAGAGCTTCGTCCGAGTCCTCATCATAGATGCAAGAATCCGAAATCTTTCGAGGCGCAGCCGAGCGCATGTCCAGATTTCAGCCCGTCAGAGCATGGAGGTGTTTCTTCTTAATTTTTTGCGCTATCGCGTCATCCTTCGAATCCGCCGCGCTCAAGCAGTCACAACTCCTCGTAGCTAGCCAGGTCTTGGTCGAAGGTACGCCCGTCGGGCCGGTCGAGCGAGGCGATGGATAGATCCACCGACGAATATAGCTATGATCGAGCAGCGAGAACAACAGGACGCCGCCGGGCTGGCGGGCATAATGAGCAGCAAAAGCTAGAATCAATCTAAACTGTTGGCGTTGCAGGATTATTCCAAACCCGATTAGGTGCGCCTCAATTTCCTCGCGCCCTCCGCTTTGGGGCGTCGGATCATCGGAATGATCGGTGTACTGAAAATAATGGAGAATAGGCTGCCGTCGGCGCCACTTTGCGTCGGGTGGAGGCATCTCTCATGAAAGAGGGTGATGTCCGCACCGGCATCTATTTCGCGCACCGTTCGGCGCTGATCGAATACGCGACACCTATACTGGGCTCGCGTGAGGCCGCCGAGGACGTCGTGCAGGATGCTTATCTGCGGTTTTCCCCGACGACGACCTACATCGCGTCACCCGAAAAAGCTCTTGCCTACCTCTATAGGATTGTCCGCAATCTCGCCTTCGATATTTTGAGACATCGAAAAATCGAGAAACGAGAGGCCGACGAGAGTGCGCCTTTCTGGGCGAAATCGCGCGCCGAGGCGACGCCCGAGGATACCTTACTCTACCATGATCAGATTCGCATGGTGTCAGAGGTGCTTGAAACGCTCCCCACCAAAGTTCGCGTGGCGGTCGAGATGCACCGCTTCGGCGGCTTTACGCTTCAAGAAGTTGCCGACCATCTGGGGATTTCCGTTGCTCTTGCACATAGGCACGTTCGATCCGCGATGCTGAAGATTGCCGCTCGCATCGAACCGCACTGACGGCCGATATCTTAGCCGCGCGTGAAAAAATTCCCGCCCTAATCGTCTTTCGGATTGAACTGGGTAAGAGTCGGCGCGTCCGCTTGTAGCGTTTTCAAGAGAAGTGGGATCACTTCGCTTGAAGAAACGCGTCAAAACAACAACCCAGGAGCTTTGCTTTTGATCTCATCAAAAGCAAAACGCTCCTAGTGGAGTGAATTTGACATTCGCTACCCACCTTGCAGCAAATCCGGCAAGCGAATGTCAAATTCAAAACTCCACTAGAAAACCAATAGTTGCTAGTGGTCCTTTGATTCTAACATTTGCAGGAACTCCTGCCGCAACGGGATGCAAATGTTAGAATCGGACCATTAGGGCGGCAGAAAAGATTCACGGCAGGATGGTCTTGGCAGACGAGAAACCAGATCCCTTACTCGAAGAAGCGATGGATTGGCTGTTGCGCTTGCAGGATGCGCCGCGCGATCCTGACATCGCTCGTCAATTCGACGTCTGGCATTCCCGTTCCGATGATCATGCGCGCGCTTGGAACAAGGCCCGCAAGACCTGGCAGCTCGTGGGCGAGGTTCCGCCGGTCCATGAGCATCTCTGGAATGACGGCCGCGCCGCGAGCGGCCGCGGCATAAGCGCGTCGTCTGCCGCAGCCGCGGCGCGCGGATGGGGCTGGAAGGGGTGGGCCGGCGGCGCGGTCGCGGCGGTGCTCGCGGTTTTCCTGATCCTTGCTGTGCCGACGATCACGCTGCGTATGCAGGCCGATTATGTGACGGCCACGGCCGAGAACCGCGTTGTCACGCTCGAGGACGGCAGCATCGTCACTCTCGGCGCGGGCAGCGCCGTCGCGGCGCAGATCACCGATACCGGCCGGCGGATCACGCTGCTGTCCGGCGAAGCCTTCTTTGAGGTGGCGCGCGATACGTTGCGTCCGTTCGTTGTCACCGCCGGCGGGGTGGATGTGACCGCGCTCGGGACCGCCTTTAACGTACAGCTCTCCGAGGCGGCAGCGACGATCGAACTTGCCAAGGGATCAGTCGGCGTTGACTGGGAACAGGCGCCCGGGCGCGATGCCGCAGTCCTTGCGCCAGGCGAGATGGTTGTCGTTGACCGGCGCACCGGCGAAATGGTGAGGAGCACCATCGCGCAAGACGACATCGCCGCATGGCGCAGCGGGAAGCTTTTCGTCAATGCCGCCACGATCGGGTCCGTCGTCGAGCAGTTGCAGCGCTACCATACCGCGTGGATCAAGGTGCCGGATAGTCAACTTGCCGCCGAGCGCGTGACCGGCCTTTACGACCTGCACGAGCCCGATCGCGCCCTGCGCGCGCTGGTCGAGCCCTATGGCGGCCAAGTCCGCACGCTCTCCCCGTATCTGCGCGTTCTCTCGCGGTTCTGAAACGATTCCAGAAAACGCACGGTCCCTGAACTGATCGGAGATGTTAAGCGGACGTGCGGCCAGCCGTTGCGACGGATCGAAGCCGCCCCGGAGCGCCATGAGAAAAAAATGCGGCGTTGGTGAAAAAATTTCGGAGTTGATCGTCTTTGTCCGGAAGCGCGTGAGGGACGCGCGGGGCACCGGAGACAGGGGCAAATGGACTCGCAGGAATGCAACGCTGGAATCGAAACGAAAAGCAGAGCGCGCAGAAGTGCTCTGGCTGCGGGCCTGCTCGCGACAACTGCGATCCTCCTCTGTAGCTATCCGCTGCAATCGCAACCCGCCGCCGCACAAACCGCGACCCAGGGTGCGGTGGTCCGTGCGTTCAACATTCCAGCGCAGCCGCTCGCCGGCGCTCTGAACGCATTTGGTCGTCAGTCCGGCTTGCAGGTGACACTTGCGGCCGCGACGACGCGAGGCGTCAATTCGCGGCCGGTCAACGGCAGCTTCACGCCGCAACAGGCTCTGGCTCAGATGCTGGAAGGAACGGGCATTCCATTCCGCATCACGTCCGATCGGACCGCTGTTGTCGGAGCGTCGCAGGCAGCAGGCGGTACCGGCGCGTTGCCGGCCGGCGCGATCTCGCTCGATACGATCGATATTCAGGGCGAGACCGCATGGGGTCCGGCGAACGGCTTTGTCGCCAGCCGCAGCGCCACCGCCACCAAGACCGACACGCCGATCATCGAGGTGCCGCAGTCGATTTCGGTCGTCACGCGCGACCAGATGGAGGCGCAGCAAGTCCAGTCGTTGAACGAAACACTGAGGTATACGGCAGGCGTTTTTTCCGAGAGCAGTGGTCAGCAGAGCAGCGCGCCGACGTTTCAAATTCGGGGCTTCAGCTCCATTCCGTTTTACGGATCAATGTATCTGAATGGCCTGCGTACGATCAACAACGGTGACGTCGAGCCTTACGGGCTGGAGCGTGTCGAGGTGATGCGCGGGCCTGCCTCGGTTCTCTACGGGCAGAATAATCCCGGCGGTGTGGTCGGCATGGTGACCAAGCGCCCGACGGAAGGACCCGTTCATGAAGTCCAGTTGCGGGGCGGCAGTTTCGGCTATAAAGCCGGCGCCTTCGACTTCAGTGGCCCGGCGACCGAGGACAAGAGGCTGCTGTATCGCTTCACCGGCCTGTTGCGGGAAGGCGGCAACGGCATCGATTTTTCAAACGACAGACGCGCATTCGTTTCAGGTGCTGTGACGTGGCGTCCAACGGACGCGACGGAAATCACGGCCTTCAGCATCTATCAAAATGACACAGGAAAATTTAACTATGGTCTGCCCGCGCAGGGCACCGCGCTGCCGAATCCGAACGGGCGAATCCCGGTCACGCGCTTCATTGGTGAGCCCAACTTCAGTTATGCGAATAAAGAGCAGGCTGTCGCCGGGTATAATCTCGAGCATCGGGCTACGGACAGCGTGACCTTCAGGCAGAACCTTCAATACGTCCATGAGGATTGGACGGCAAAGGAAATGCCGCCGCAGGGTCTTCAAGCCGATTTGCGTACGCTTAATCGTGGGGCGGCTTTCAGTCGCTGGAGTTGGGACACGTTTGTGATCGACAACCAGGCTGAATTGAAGGCTACGACGGGTGTCTTGCAGCATACCGTGCTGTTCGGCGTTGACTATCGATGGCGCAAGAGCAATGTGATAGGCGCATTTGGCGGCACCGCTGGTCCCATCGATGTTTTTGCACCGGTCTATGGGTCACCTGTTTTTGTATCGGCTGACGATTACGGATACAGGCAAATTGAGAACTACACCGGCATCTACCTTCAGGATCAGATCAAGCTCGACCGCTGGATCCTGACTCTCGGGGGACGCCATGATTGGGTGGACTCCAAGACCGCCAATGCCTTCAACGGCTCAAGCGCCACTCAGGACGATAGCGCTTTCACCAAGCGGGCCGGGCTTGGCTATGAGTTCGACATCGGCGTGGTCCCCTACATCAGCTACTCCGAGTCGTTCGCGCCCACGTCCGGAACGGCGTTTGACGGGTCGCCGTTCAAGCCGACCACCGGGACGCAATATGAGGCAGGCATCAAGTTCCAGCCAAAGGACATGAATTTGCGGATGACGGCCGCGGTTTACGATCTGCGGCAGCAGAACGTGCTGACGACGGACCCGGATAATCCCCGGTTTTCAATCCAGACCGGCGAGATCGCATCGCGCGGCTTCGAGTTCGAGGCGGTTACCAGCCTCACCAGCAATCTCAATCTGACCGCGGCTTATGCCTATAACGATGCGCGAGTCACCAGGAGCAACGACGGCGATGTCGGCAAGCGGCCGGTAACAACGCCGCCGCATCTCGCCTCGCTGTGGGCCGACTACACCATCCGCGAGGGTGCGCTGAACGGGCTCGGCTTCGGCGGCGGCGTGCGCTATGTTGCGGCCAGCGCGGGAGACTGGGCCAACACATTCGACGCGCCCGCCTATACGGTGGTGGATGCGATGGTCCGTTACGAGATCGACAACTGGCGCTTCTCCGTCAACGCTACCAACCTGTTCGACACCCGGTATGTCGCAGGGTGCTTCGCTCTCAGCCAGTGCAACGTCGGGCGCGTGCGCACCGTTCTCGGCACCGTGAGCTATCGCTGGTAGCCGGCGTCGTTCGCGGCGGCGATTCATGAGACCGCCGCCGCAATACAAAGGAGTTCGGAGTGACGCGAGTACAAAACGCGTCGCTTAGGCGCTTCCCTTATCTGGCGGCGACAATGGCTGATGTCGGCAGGGCCGCAGAAATAGCGAGGGAGCAGAACGAAGCGGTAGGCTCGATCAAGAGACTGGCCCCTCTCATGTGAGGACATGCCGATGCTGACGTTGGCAAAGGATATATCGGATCACCAACACCTGACGCCGCTCAAACGTCGATCAGAGTCGCAACCGTGCCGAAGCGATTATAACCGCCGCCGTTTCCTCGCCTGGCTGCGCGACGAGGTAACGATCCTGCGCGCGCTCGGCATGGATCGACGTGGCGTTTGTCGCCGGCGCGGCGGATCCGCCGGATTGTCATTCCCGGCATGTGGACCGAACCGCTTTTTGTCGTGCTGCCGGCGAACCATTCCCTCTCGAAGCGCCGCGCCGTCACCTGGGCTGATCTGGCGGATGAGAACTTCCTCGTCCGCCACGGCGGCGTCGGCCCGCAGTCCCATGATCATATTGTTCTACGCCTCGCCCGGCATCGGCCTGCGCCGTCGATCCTGCGTTTCGATGCGGGACGCTGCTCATTGCTGGAAATGGTCGCTCAGGGATTTGGCGTCACCATTGCCGGTGCATCCGTGGCGCACCAGCCGATGCCCGCTTCGCTTGAGAACGCTATAATTACCGGGGTCGCCGCCAAGCAACTCCAAAATCCGCCAAATCGGACATTCTTGGCGGCATTTGCCGGGCGGTTGCCTTGACTCCCCTCGCCGGGCCGCTATAAAGCCGCCAACCGGCGCAGGGTGTTTCCCGCGCCGCTTGTTTTTGCGTGGCCGGCAGGCCTTCGCCCCGAACGCGCGGAAACGATATTTACCCATGCGACTGAACAAAAAGCCGGCCCGGGAACCTTCCGAGGCCGGGATCGAACACGAAGGAATAAAACGATGTTCGCAGTCATCAAAACCGGCGGCCGGCAGTACCGTGTCGTCCCGGATGATGTGCTTGAGATTGGCAAGATCGCCGGCGAGGTCGGGACGATCGTGCAGCTTGGCGAGGTTCTGGTGCTGGGCGGCGACACGCCGGTGCTTGGCGCGCCCACGGTGGAAGGCGCCTCGGTTGCGGCGGAGGTGCTGCAGCACAAGCGCGGTCCCAAGGTGATCGCGTTCAAGAAGCGTCGCCGCAAGCACTCCAAGCGCAAGCGCGGCTATCGCGACGAGATCACCGTGCTGCGCATCACCGAGATCCTGGCTGACGGCAAGACCCCGACCATCGGGCCGCGCCCCAAGAAGGAAAAGGCCGTCAAGCCTGGCGAAGGCGAGGGCGGCGGCAAGGCCCCGAGAGCAGCAAAGAAAACTGCCGCCAAGGCCGCAGAAACGGCGGAAGACGCGGATTAAGAGCAATTAAAAATCCCCGTGAGAGAAAATGCATGATTCTGTCACGGAAATGATCTAGAGATTCGGACGAGTTTGGAGACGGGCGATGGCTCACAAAAAGGCAGGCGGTTCTTCGCGGAACGGGCGTGATTCGCATGGCAAGCGTCTGGGCATCAAGGCCTTCGGCGGCGAGCATGTGATTCCCGGCAACATCATCGCCCGCCAGCGGGGCACCACTTGGCACCCCGGCCTCAATGTCGGTATGGGCACGGACCATACCCTGTTCGCCAAGGTCGAAGGTCGCGTCGCGTTTCGCGTAAAAACCGGCGGCCGCACTTTCATATCGGTCCTCCCGATGACGGAAGCCGCGGCCGAGTAGACGGTGGATGATGTCACGTCCGCCGGTACCTGTTGAACCGGTGGGGCATCGATGGCTCCAGGGGGAGGCGGGAAACCGGCCTCCTTTTTCATTTGCGCCCGCATGGGACTTGCGTTCGCGCTACGGAGCCCGCCATGCTGCAGGACATGCCCATCCCCACGCCCGCGCTGCGCAAGCGACAGTCGTTCGCGCTTGAAACCGGGCGATTGACGCTGCGCAAGCCGACCCGGGCGGATGTCAGGGGCATCGCTGCGCTCGCCAACGATCGCCGCATCGCGGAGATGACGCGCTGCCTGCCGCATCCCTATACGCTGGACGACGCGGTTCGCTTCGTCGACGCCGTCGCAGGCGACAGCCGTGAGATGGTGTTTCTGGTCGAGCACAATCATGTGCCGGTCGGAGTGGCTGGCGTCGATTGGAGTAAGCCGGACGCGCCCGAACTGGGCTACTGGCTCGGCGTCGATTATTGGGGCCGGGGCTTCGCCACCGAGGCCGCGCGCGCGGTGATCGACTACGCTCTCGAGGAGTTTGACGTCGACCGCATGGTCTCCGGCGCGCGCGTGGTCAATCCGGCCTCGCGCAACGTGCTGGAGAAGTGCGGTTTTCAGTGGACCGGCGTCGAACTGCACCGGATCAGGGCGATCGGCTCGTCCACGCCGATCGATCGTTTCCGTCTGTCCCGCGGCGTGTGGTCGTCGCTGAAGAACTGGAGCAGGGCCGCGCGCCGCGAGCGGTAACGCACGGTCCCCCGCGTGTCCCGTTCGGGCGCGGCCGGATGCGATGGAGCGCCGGTCAAACCTGGCCATGACGCTCGGCGGCGCGCTTCGCGGCGGTTGCCTCGCGGTCGCGCGTACCCTACCTATCGGCCATGAAATTCCTCGATGAAGCCAAGGTCTATATCCGCTCCGGCGATGGCGGTAACGGCTGCGTGGCGTTCCGCCGCGAGAAGTTCATCGAGTTCGGAGGTCCCTCGGGCGGCGATGGCGGGCGCGGCGGCGATGTCGTCGTCGAGGTCGCCGACGGTCTCAATACCCTGATCGATTATCGCTACCAGCAGCACTTCAAGGCTCCGAAGGGTGTTAACGGCATGGGCTCGGACCGCCACGGCGCCAACGGCAAGGACATCGTGCTCAAGGTGCCGCTCGGCACCCAGATCATCGACGAGGATCGTGAAACCCTGATCCATGACTTCACCAGCGTCGGCGAACGCTTCGTGCTGGCAAAAGGCGGCAACGGCGGGTTCGGCAACGCGCACTTCAAGTCGTCGACCAACCGGGCGCCGCGCCACGCCAATCCCGGCCAGCCCGGCGAGGAGCGCTGGATCTGGTTGCGGCTGAAGCTGATTGCGGACGCCGGGCTGGTCGGGCTGCCCAATGCGGGCAAATCGACGTTTCTCTCCAAGGTGAGCGCGGCGAAACCCAAGATCGCCGACTATCCGTTCACCACGCTGCACCCGCAGCTCGGCGTCGTGAAGATACAGGATCGTGAATTCGTGCTGGCGGACATCCCCGGCCTGATCGAGGGTGCGCATGAGGGCGTGGGGCTCGGCGATCGTTTCCTCGGACATGTCGAGCGTTGCCGCGTGCTGCTGCATCTGGTGGATGCCGGCTGCGAACACGCGGGCCGCGCCTACAAAGTCGTGCGCGGAGAAATGGAAGCCTACGCCGCAGCGCTTGCCGGGAAGATCGAGATCGTGGCGCTGAACAAGATCGACGCGGTCACGGCCGAGGATTTGAGGAAGCAGCGCGACCGCCTCAAGCGCGCCGCGAAAAAGACGCCGCTGCTGGTCTCAGGCGTCACGGGCGAGGGCGTGCCGGATGTGCTGCGCGCGCTTGTCGAGGTCATCGGGCAGGCGCCGGTTTCGGACAAGGCCAGGGGCGCGGAGGCTTCGGTGGCGCAGGCGATGGAAACGCCGGCAGCCCGGGCCAAGCCGTGGGCGCCGTAAGCGCTGCCGCGGTCCGGGCGCTCTTTACCTCATTCGCGGGCCCGGCGGGCTCGGGAATGATCCCCGTCGGCATTCCGCTTTCCTGGCCGCCGCTTTCATGTGATGAAAGCGGCGCTTTCGTTTGATTGACCGTCGATTGTCATGACCCGCCCGCATCTCGAGAAATTTCGTCGCATCGTCGTCAAGGTCGGCTCATCCCTGCTGATCGATTCCGCGGCGGGCAAGGTGCGAGGGGAGTGGCTGGCGGCGCTGGCCGCCGATATCGCGGGGCTTCACGGCGACGGCTGTGACGTGCTGGTGGTCTCGTCCGGCGCGGTCGCGCTCGGCCGCAGCAAGCTCAAGTTGCCGCGCGGTCCGCTGAAGCTGGAGGAGAGTCAGGCCGCCGCCGCCGTCGGGCAGATCGCGCTGGCCCGGATATGGTCGAAGGTGTTGGCCGATCACGGCATCGGCGCGGGGCAGATCCTGGTGACATGGCAGGACACCGAGGAACGCCGCCGCTATCTCAATGCGCGCTCGACCATCGCGAAGCTGCTCGAATGGCGCGCGGTCCCGGTCATCAACGAAAACGATACGGTCGCCACCAACGAAATCCGCTACGGCGACAATGACCGGCTTGCCGCGCGGGTCGCCACCATGGCGAGCGCCGATCTGCTGATCCTGTTGTCGGATATCGACGGGCTCTATGACGCGCCGCCTCATCTCAATCCGGAGGCAAAACTGATCCCGGTGGTGAAGAGGGTCACGGCGGACATCGAGGCGATGGCCGGCAGCGCCGCATCCGAGCTGTCGCGCGGCGGAATGCGGACCAAGATCGAGGCAGCGAAGATCGCGACGACCGCGGGAACGCACATGCTGATCGCCTCCGGCACGATCGAGCATCCGCTGCGGGCCATCATGGATGCAGGTCCCTGCACATGGTTTCTGACGCCGGCCAATCCGGTCACGGCGCGCAAGCGTTGGATCGCCGGTTCGCTGGAGCCCAGGGGAACGCTCAAGATCGATGCCGGCGCGGTCGCGGCGCTGCGCGCCGGCAAGAGCCTGCTTCCGGCGGGCGTGACCCGGATCGACGGGCATTTCGCGCGGGGCGATGCCGTCATCGTGCGCGGCCCGAACGGGCATGAAATCGGCCGTGGCCTCGTCGCCTACGACGCCGCCGATGCCGACAGGATCAAGGGACGCTCGTCTTCCGATGCCGCGCAGCTTCTGGGGGTTCGCGGCCGCGCCGAAATGATTCATCGCGACGATCTCGTGATCGGCGGCTCGCCTGGCGAGGCTGGTTAGCCAGAGCGCTCCGTGCTCTACAGCATTTTCGAGCGAGGCATATGCCCCAAGCTTAGCACGCCTCGCCGGCCACGGATTTCTGTGCTAGGACACAATCTTAAGAGTGAATGGAATCACCGGACTGTTTTCTGAGATGACTGCTTCCCTGAAGGCGATCGGCGCCTCGGCCGATCTTCCGGTCCTGATGAGCGGCCTTGCAACACAGGCGCGCGCGGCCGCGCGCGTTCTCAGCCTTGCTTCAACGGCGCAGAAGAACGAAGCGCTCGATGCGATTGAGCGCGCGATCCGGAGAAATGCGGCGGCGATTCTCGAGGCCAATGCGGAAGACGTCGCTGATGCACGCGCCGGCGGCGCCAAGGCCGCTTTCCTCGATCGTCTCGCGCTGAACCAGGCGCGCGTGGAGGCGATGGCTGACGGCGTGAAGGTGGTCCGCGAGATCGACGATCCGGTGGGGCGCGTCACCGAGCGCTGGCGGCGGCCCAATGGCATGGCCATCGAGCGCGTGCGCGTGCCGCTCGGAGTGGTCGCCGTGATCTTCGAGAGCCGTCCCAATGTCTGCGCCGACGCCGGCGTGCTGTGTCTCAAATCCGGCAACGCCGTGATCCTGCGCGGCGGCTCGGAAAGCTTTCGCTCATGCCGCGCGATTCATGAGTGTCTGGTGGAGGGATTGCGCGAGGTGCGATTGCCGGAAGCGGCGATCACGCTGGTGCCGACGCGCGACCGCGCCGCGGTCGGGCTGCTTCTGAGCGGGATGAACGGCGGCGTCGACGTGATCGTGCCGCGCGGCGGCAAAAGCCTTGTCGCGCGTGTCGAGGCCGAGGCGCGCGTGCCGGTGTTCGCGCATCTCGAGGGCGTCAATCATGTCTATGTCGATGGCGCCGCCGATCTCGCCATGGCGAAGGCGATCGTGCTCAACGCCAAGATGCGCCGCCCCGGCGTTTGCGGCGCGGCCGAGACGCTGCTGGTCGATCGCGCCGGCGCGCGGGACACTCTGAGGCCGCTGGTCGAAACGCTGATCGAGGCCGGTTGCGAGGTGCGCGGCGATTCCGTCGTGCAGGGCGTCGATCCGCGGGTCAGGCCCGCGGCCGATAGCGACTGGGACACGGAATACGGGGAAGCGATCATTTCCGCACGCGTGGTCGACGGTTGCGGTGGCGCCATTGATCATATCCAGCGCCACGGCTCGCACCACACCGACGCGATCGTGACCGAGGATCCCGAAACGGCGGCCCGGTTTCTCAACGAGGTAGATTCGGCGATCGTCCTGCACAATGCGTCGACGCAATTCGCCGACGGCGGCGAATTCGGCTTCGGGGCCGAAATCGGCATCGCCACCGGCAAGTTCCATGCGCGCGGGCCGGTCGGCGCCGAGCAACTGACGAGTTTCAAGTATCGCGTCCATGGTGACGGGCAGGTCCGTCCGTGAACGCGATGGGACCGCCTTGCGGGTGGCGCGGGGATTGATTTGGGGCCGCGTTCCGTCGTCTCACGCGCCATCCCGCTTCATTCCGATGGTATGCGCATCGGTCTGCTGGGCGGCTCGTTCAATCCGCCTCACGCCGCGCATCGCGCCGTCAGCCTGTATGCCCTGAAGCGGCTGGAACTCGACCGGGTCTGGTGGCTCGTTTCACCCGCCAACCCGCTCAAGGATGCGCGGGCGCTCCGCGCTCTCGGCGACCGCGCGGCGGCGGCGGCGGCCGTGGCGAACGATCCGCGCATCGACATCAGTTGTCTCGAAGCCGTCATCGGAACGCGCTACACCATCGACACCATCACCTATCTGCGACGCAGGTGCGCGAACGTGCGCTTTGTCTGGATCATGGGGGCCGACAATCTGGAGCAGTTTCATCGCTGGGAAAACTGGCAGCGGATCGCCGCCGCAGTGCCGATCGCGGTGGTCGATCGCCCGCCGCACAGTTTCCGGGCTGTTGCGGCGCCGGCTGCGCAGGCGCTTGCGCGGTGGCGGTTGCCTGAAGCCAGGGCCGGACGGTTGGCCACGCACCGCCTGCCCGCCTGGGTTTTCCTCACGGGAATGAAGTCGCGTCTGTCCTCGACCGGGCTGCGGAACCCGGACGGAACATGGACGGACGGCAGCCTAAAACATCGGGGCGCCGCCTCACTGGAATATTGAAACCTTCGCCCCCACATGCGTATTATATAATCCACCGGACGCCGGGATTCGGCGTCGGTACTGCGAAAGGAAATGGTCCCTGACCGCACGTGTATTGTCCAGGTCCGCGTCGTCGCCCGCGCCTCGATCGTCGTCGACGAAGAGGACGACGGTAGAGATAGACAGGTCTCAAACAAGAACGGATTCGGCAGACGCCGTCATTTCGGAGGCGCAGCTGGACGTCGAACAGACCCTCAAGCTGATCATCTCCCGCCTCGAGGATATGAAGGCGGAAGATACGCTCACCATAGATTTACGCGGCAAGTCGGCTTTTTCGGACTACATGGTCATTGCCACCGGTCGGTCCAATCGCCATGTCGGGGCGGTCGCCGAAAATGTGGCCAAGGGCCTCAAGGATACCGGCGTCAAGAATATCCATATTGAGGGCATGCCCAATTGCGATTGGGTTCTGATCGATTCCGGCGATGTGATCGTGCATGTGTTCAGGCCCGAGGTTCGTGAATTCTACAATCTCGAGAGATTGTGGATACAGAACACGGCGACGGCGAAGACGGTCTGAACCGTCCGCCGCTGCGATTTGATTATCGCATGTCAGCGTGAGCGGATGCGACTCGTCGTTATTGCCGTCGGCCGTCTTAAGCAGGGTCCCGAGCGAGAACTCGCCGATCGCTATCGCGGACGCTTCGAGAGTATCGGGCGCAAGCTCGGCTTTCGCAGCCTGGATGTCCACGAAGTCGGGGAAAGCCGCGCGCGCGACGCAGAGCAGCGCATTCGCGAAGAGGCGGCGGCGGTTCTTGGGTTGGCTTCCGAAGGGATGGTCCTGGTGACGCTGGACGAAAAAGGCAAAAGTATCGACAGCGCCGCGTTTGCGGAGCATCTGGGCCGCTGGCGGGATGAGTCGGTGTCGAGCGCGGTGTTTGTTATCGGCGGCGCGGACGGACTTTCGCCTGAATTGCGGCGCAGGGCTAGATTGAGCGTTGCGTTCGGCGCGGCCACCTGGCCGCATCAGATGGTGCGCGTCATGTTGCTGGAGCAGATCTACCGGGCCGCGACCATCCTGGCCGGCCATCCTTATCACCGTGGTTAGCGCGCTCTGCTAAACGCGGTGGCGCGATCGGATTAACATTTTGCGAGCAAACGAGCGCCGATCACCTGAATTGGGACTGACCCAGGGCCTCCGCCTGGGGGCTGCGGAAGTGCGATGCGGACAGTCGCCGCCTGCGTCCATGCTTGTGATCTCAGCCTGTCTGCTAGCAGGTTTTTCGTCCGCGGTTTCGTCGTCCGTGATGGCGCAGGCTGGACGATCCTCGCCGGCAAATCCGTCGGCGGACGATATCAAGCAGCGCGAGCGGGAACTGGAGGCGGTGCGGGCGCAGCAAAAAAGCGCGACCGAACTGCAGGAACGACTGAAGGTCGATATTGCGGCGATCGGACGAAATCGCGCCAGGCTCAATCAACAGTTGATCGACGTCGCCGCCGGGGTCCGCGATATCGAGACCAAAATTGCAGGGGCTGAAGCGCGACTGCTGCCGCTCGGCGCGCGCGAGCAGGAAATCCGGGACTCGCTGGAGTCGCGTCGATCGGAGATCGCGGAAGTGCTCGCCGCCCTCCAGCGCGCCGGCCGCCGCACACCGCCCGCCTTGCTGGTGCGGCCGGAGGATGCCTTGCAGTCGTTGCGCACCGCGATTCTGCTCGGCTCCGTTGTGCCGGAGATGCGCGTGCGCGTGGAGAAGCTCGTGGCCGATCTCGGTGAACTTGTCGGCCTTCGGAAATCGATCGCCGCCGAGCGGGATCGGATGGCGGCCGATCGCGACAGCCTCAAGGACGAACAAACCCGTTTGGCGACGCTGGTGGACGAACGGCAACGCCAGCAAAGCGACATCGAAAAAAATATGGCCGTGGAGGCGGCGCGCGCGATCGAACTGTCGCGCCAGGTCGATACTCTGCAAGGCCTGATCGCGAAGATGGAGCACGATCTCAAGAGTGCTGCCGAGGCGGCGGCTATAGCCAGCCGGCAAGGCGTTCCGGGGGCGCCAGACGGCAGGCCGAATCTGGACGCCCTCAAAAATCCCGGCCGGCTCAGTCCCGCCATTGCCTTTGCGTCGGCCAAGGGCTTGCTGGCGCTTCCGGTTAACGGCACGAAGATTCGTGACTTCGGCGGTTCCGATGGTGCCGGCGGCGTGGAAAAAGGCGTGTCGTTAGCCGCCCGTCCGGGTGCTCAGGTCACGACACCATGTGACGGCTGGGTTGTGTATGCGGGGCCGTTCCGTAGCTATGGACAACTCTTGATCCTCAATGCCGGGGGCGGGTATCATGTGTTGATCGCCGGCATGGAACGTATTTCGGTTAACATCGGCCAGTTCGTGTTGACCGGAGAGCCGGTGGCGACGATGGGATCGACCTCCCGTGTCGCCTCGATTCTCGCGGCAAACGCGAGTCAGCCCGTCCTCTACATCGAGTTCCGTAAGGACGGCACTCCCATTGATCCAGGCCCGTGGTGGGTCGCAAACAAAGGCCAGAAGGTTCGCGGATGATGCGCAAGGTTTCCCTTATTGTTCTCAGCGCCGCCGCGGGTGCCGCGTTGACGCTGTTCGTGTCACAGCCGCGATCTGTGCTGATGGGATCGAGCGCGCGAGCCGCAACGTCGGATACCTATCGCCAGCTCAATCTGTTCGGCGATGTGTTCGAACGTGTCCGCACCGATTATGTTGAGAAGCCCGACGACAGCAAGCTGGTCGAATCGGCCATTAGCGGCATGCTCACCGGCCTTGATCCGCATTCGAGCTACATGGACGCGAAGAGCTTCCGCGACATGCAGGTGCAGACGCGCGGCGAGTTCGGGGGGCTCGGCATCGAGGTCACGATGGAGGACGGCCTGGTCAAGGTGGTCTCGCCGATCGACGACACCCCGGCGTCCAAGGCGGGAATCCTGGCCAACGACATCATCACCAATCTGGACGACGAGGCGGTGCAGGGGCTGACCCTCAACCAGGCCGTCGACAAGATGCGCGGTCCGATCGGCACCAAGATCAGGCTGAAGATCATCCGCAAGGGCCAGGACAATCCGATCGACGTGACGCTGGTGCGCGACAACATTCGCGTCCGTTCGGTCCGTTCGCGGATCGAGTCCGACGACATCGCCTATATCCGCGTCACGACATTCAACGAGCAGACCACCGAGGGGCTCAAGAAGGCGGTTGCCGACCTTCAAAGCCAGATCGGCGACAAGCTCAAGGGCTACATCATCGACCTGCGCAACAACCCCGGCGGGTTGCTCGAGGAAGCGGTGACCGTTTCCGATGCTCTCCTCGATCGCGGCGAGATCGTGTCGACGCGCGGTCGCAACGCCGAGGAAACCCAGCGGCGCAGCGCGCATCCCGGCGACCTCACCAAGGGCAAGCCCGTGATCGTTCTGATCAACGGCGGGTCGGCGTCGGCTTCCGAGATCGTCGCAGGTGCGTTGCAGGACCACAAGCGGGCAACGTTGATCGGGACCCGCTCGTTCGGCAAGGGTTCGGTGCAGACCATCATTCCGCTCGGATCGGGCAATGGCGCGCTCCGGCTGACGACCGCGCGCTATTATACGCCCTCGGGCCGTTCGATTCAGGCCAAGGGCATCGTTCCGGATATCGAGGTGCTTCAGGACGTGCCCGATGAACTGAAGTCGCGGACCGACACCAAGGGCGAGGCCTCGCTGCGCGGCCATCTGAAAAACGGCAACGACGAGAAGACCGGTTCGCAATCCTATGTCCCGCCGGACGCCAAGAACGACAAGGCCCTCAAGATGGCCGATGATCTTCTGCACGGCGTCCAGATCAACGCCTCGTCGCCGTCCCCCGGCAATAAGGCGGCGATTGAAAAGCCCGCGAACAAGGTTGCGAATTGATCCTTTGAATAAGCCGGCTTCCGAATTCGGGCGGCCTTTGGGCCGCCCGGTTCGGTTGCATTTGATCTCGCCTTGCCGCCTTTGCGAGCGCCCGTGGTATTCTCGATTCGGATGATTCGAGGGGGCCATGAGCGACACGATGGACGATCTCAGCACGCCGCTCGGACAGAACTCCGCGTCCAGGCACCGCTTGCGGCTTCCTTTCACGCTGCCGCAGGCGGCCGGTTTTTTGCTGGGATCGATCCTCATCGTCTTCCTGGGCTTTGTTTTCTTCAATCACGATCCTCTCGGCGGCGAACCCGAGGCGCGGGTCGCGATCCGGCAAACCCTGGTCAGCGATGACAAGCCTGCGGCCGTCCAGCCGGCGCCGCAGCAGGCGGATAGCGCCGCCGCCGTTGCCACCCGGTCCGCCACCGGACAGAAGACCATCACCATCATCGACGGATCCAGCGGATCGCGTCAGGACGTCGTCGTTTCCGGTTCTGATCCCGACGCGGCAGACGCCGGTTCAGCGGCGGCAACGGGAATCGATCGGCGTCTGTTGGAGAAGTCGCGTTATGGAATGATTCCCGCTGTCGCTGCCGACGGGCTGAAGCCTTTCAAGGCCTATGCAATGGGCACCGAGGCGGATCGCGCAAAGGCTGCAAAGATGCCGGTGGTCGCGATCGTGGTCAGCGGTCTCGGTGTCGGTGCGACAAAAACCACCGATGCGATCATGAAACTGCCATCCGCCGTAACGCTCGCGTTCACACCCTATGGCTCCGATCCGGGCAAGCTGGTGGAACAGGCGCGCGCGCAGCGTCATGAGGTGCTGCTGCAAGTCCCTATGGAACCCTATGATTATCCCGACAACGACCCTGGACCGCAAACCCTGCTGACGACACTTGGCTCTGAACAGAATATCGATCGCCTGCATTGGCAACTGAGCCGCTTTCAAGGCTATGTCGGTCTGACCAATTTCATGGGAGCGCGTTTTGTCGCTGCGACTACGGTCATGCAGCCATTCATTCGCGAGGCAGCCAAGCGCGGCCTCGGCTACCTCGACGACGGTGCCGTGCCGACGAGCGTCGCGGGTCAACTTTCGGCAGGGCAGGCCATGCCGTTCGCCAAGGCCGACCTGACCATTGATGTCGTTCCGACCTCGGCGGAAATCGATAAGGCGCTCGCGCGGCTTGAAGAATTGGCAATGAGGCAGGGCACCGCCGTGGGCATGACGTCGGCGCTTCCGGTTTCCATCGACCGAATCGGCGCCTGGATCAAGGATCTCGAAAGCCGTGGCGTGATGCTGGTGCCATTGACAATCGTGATGCTGAAATCAAAATCGAGTTGATATCCAAATCCCGAGTCCGTTCCGTGCGCGGAGCGGAGGAGGCGTGCGGAGCATTGATGGCGGGGCATCGACGGAATGGCGCGTTACGACGATCTACCCTATCGCACTTGCGTCGGCATGATGCTGATCAACCAGAAGGGGCTCGTTTTCGTCGGCCGCCGCGCGGCCATTGAGCAGGTCGATGACCGGTACGTCTGGCAGATGCCGCAAGGCGGCGTCGATCCCGGCGAAGATACGTGGCTTGCGGCGAAACGCGAGCTCTATGAGGAGACCAGCGTTCGCTCGGTCGAGAAACTCGCCGAGGCCTCCGACTGGCTGATCTACGATATTCCGCGTACCGTGGCCGGACGGGCATGGAAGGGCCGCTATCGCGGCCAGCGCCAGAAGTGGTACGCGATGCGCTTCACCGGCAAGGATGACGAGATCGACATCGCTAACCCCGGCGACGGTCACAAGCCGGAATTCATGGCATGGCGTTGGGAGCCGATGCAGAACCTGACCCGGCTCATCGTGCCCTTCAAACGCCCGGTTTATGAGCGCGTGGTCAAGGAGTTCGCAAGCCTCTCGGGCGATTAGGGTTTGCCGTGTTTTGGCGGAAACAAACTGACCTGCCATGGCCGGGCACGGTCGTTCGAAGGACGGCGTCGCATCGCTCGCCTATATGGCCATCCACGTCTTTCTTCGCTGAGATTTCGAAGACGTTGATGCCCGGCATAAAGCCGTGCATGACGGGTTGCTCGTTCCGTCCAAAAGAAACGCGCTATAGATCACGATGATCTCAACATCTTGAGAAGCGGGATGCGGGCGGCTCAGTGCATCGCGGTGGTGTTGAGCTGGCTCTGAATGCTCTTGAAATGGTCCAGCCGCTCGATGGCCTTGTCGAGCTCGGAGCCTTCCTTTTCCGTCAGCTTGGCTTCCATGCCCGCGATCGTGTCGGCGAATTGAGCGCGATCGAGCTCCTCGATCGAGGTTGCCACGTCTGCGAGAACGGTCAGGCCCTTTTCCGATACTTCGGCGAGGCCGCCGAGCACGATGATCTTCTGTTGTGCGCCGCCGGCGGTGACGGTCAGGATTCCCGGACGGATCGCCGCGACGATAGGAGCGTGGCCGGCAAGAACGCCGAAATCGCCCTCGACGCCGGGAATGTCGACCTGGTCGACTTCGCCTGAAAAAGCCAGCTTCTCCGGCGAGACGAGATCGAAATGGAAAGTCGCCATGTTGTCCAGTCTTTCTGCTGTCACCCGCGGGCCTGACCCGTGGGTCCAACCGGCAAAAATATTTACCGATGAATTGCCGGGTCATAGACGTTCTTTAGAACGCCGTTCTTCGAACGGCTATCCCCGGCAATGACGACAATTATTTAGGCCGCCTCCGCCGCGAGCTTCTTGCCCTTCTCGACGGCTTCTTCGATGGTGCCGACCATGTAGAACGCCGCTTCCGGCAGATGGTCGTATTTGCCCTGGCAGAGGTCGCGGAAACCCTTGATGGTGTCGGCGAGGTCGACGAACTTGCCCGGCGAGCCGGTGAACACCTCGGCGACGTGGAACGGCTGCGACAGGAAGCGTTCGACCTTGCGGGCGCGGGCGACCGTGAGCTTGTCCTCTTCCGACAACTCATCCATGCCGAGAATGGCGATGATGTCCTGCAGCGACTTGTAGCGCTGTAGCACCTGCTGCACCGTGCGCGCGGTCTGGTAGTGTTCCTCGCCGACGATCAGCGGCGACAGCATGCGCGAGGTCGAGTCGAGCGGGTCCACCGCCGGGTAGATGCCTTTTTCCGAAATGGCGCGGTTGAGCACCGTGGTGGCGTCGAGGTGCGCGAAGGATGTGGCCGGCGCCGGGTCGGTCAGGTCGTCGGCCGGCACGTAAATCGCCTGCACCGAGGTGATCGAGCCCTTGTTGGTGGTGGTGATGCGCTCCTGCAGCGCGCCCATGTCGGTGGCGAGCGTCGGCTGATAACCCACGGCGCTTGGAATACGCCCGAGCAGCGCCGACACTTCCGAGCCGGCCTGCGTGAAGCGGAAGATGTTGTCGACGAAGAACAGCACGTCCTGGCCCTGGTCGCGGAACTGCTCGGCGACCGTGAGGCCCGACAGCGCGACGCGCGCGCGCGCGCCCGGCGGTTCGTTCATCTGGCCGTACACCAGCGCGCATTTGGAGCCTTCGCCGCCGCCCTTCTTGTTGACGCCCGACTCGATGAACTCGTGATAGAGGTCGTTGCCCTCGCGGGTGCGCTCGCCGACGCCGGCGAACACCGAGTAGCCGCCGTGCGCCTTGGCGACGTTGTTGATCAGCTCCTGGATCAGCACGGTCTTGCCGACGCCGGCGCCGCCGAACAGGCCGATCTTGCCGCCCTTGGCGTAAGGCGCCAGCAGGTCGACGACCTTGATGCCGGTGACGAGAATTTCCGCTTCAGTCGACTGGTCGGTGTAGGAGGGCGCTTCCGCATGGATCGGGCGCAGGTCGTCGGCCTTGATCGGTCCCTGCTCGTCGACCGGTTCGCCGATCACGTTCATGATGCGGCCCAGCGTGCCTGCGCCGACCGGCACCCGGATCGGCGCACCGGTATCGGCGACGTCCTGGCCGCGCACCAGGCCCTCGGTGGTATCCATGGCGATGGTGCGCACGGTGGATTCGCCGAGATGCTGCGCCACTTCCAGAACCAAGCGGTTCTCGCCGTTCTTGGTCTCGAGCGCGTTCAGAATGGCGGGCAGATGCCCCTCGAACTGCACGTCGACAACGGCGCCGATGACCTGGGTAATACGACCGACCTGATTGGCTGCTGTAGCCATAGAAAGTCTCCTGTAACGAATAGGCGTGTCAGAGGACGCTGAGCGTCACCGGCACATTGTTGCGCGTGGCCCGGGAATACGGGCAGATCGTGTGAGCGTCTTCGAGCAGCGCCTTGACCTTTTCCTTGTCGGCGCCCGGAATGCGCAGCGTAAGTTCGGCCTTCAGCGCGAAGCTGATCTCGTCCTTGTCGATCGAGACGTGGCAGCCGACCTCGGCCGCCTGACCGTCAAGACCATGCTTTCTGGCGAGCGCCAGCACCGCCTGGCCGAAGCAGGACGACCAGCCCAGCGCGAAAAGCTGCTCGGGATTATGTCCTTCGCCCGAACCGCCCATTTCCTTCGGCAGGGCCATGGCCAGACCGAGGCCGCCATCATCGAGGATCGCGCGGCCGTTGCGGCCGCCCTTCGTCGTCGCCTTGGTGACATAAGCCATAGCTGCGTCTCCTTCGACTAGACCGCTTCGGCGCCGGAGATGATCTCGATCAGTTCCTTCGTAATCATCGCCTGTCGGGTGCGGTTGTAGATCAGGGTCTGCTTGCGGATCATTTCGCCGGCGTTGCGGGTGGCGTTGTCCATTGCGGTCATCTGGGCGCCGTAGAACGAGGCGTTGTTTTCCAGGAGCGCGCGGAAAATCTGCACGGCAAGATTGCGCGGAAGCAACCCGTTGAGGATTTCATCCTCCTCCGGTTCGTACTCATAGGACGGCGCGGGGCCGTTGCTCCGAGCCGCGTCTTCCACCGGCAGCGGAATGACCTGCTGGGCGGTGGGAATCTGCGCAATGACGGAGCGGAAGCGCGAATAGAACAGCGTGCAGACGTCGAACTCGCCGGCGTCGAACCGGGCCAGCACTTTCTTCGCGATGTCCTCGGCGTTGGCGAAACCGAGCTGACGCACCGAACGCAGTTCGACGGTCTCGACGATCTGCTTGTCGAAGATACGGCGGAGCTGCTCGTAGCCCTTTCGCCCGACGCAGAAAAACTTGACTTCCTTGCCCTGGTTCATCAGGGCGAAGGCTCTTTCACGGGCCAGGCGGACGATGGCCGAGTTGAACGCACCGGACAGGCCGCGCTCGCCGGTGCAGACCAGCAGCAGGTGGGCCTGATCCTTGCCGGTGCCGACCAGGAGCGGCGACGCGTTGGGCGAGCCGGCCGCGGCGCTGGCGATATTTGAGATCACCGTGTCCATCTTCTCGGCGTAGGGCCGCGCTGCTTCCGCGGCGTTCTGCGCGCGGCGGAGCTTGGAGGCGGCCACCATCTGCATGGCCTTGGTGATCTTCTGCGTCGCCTTGGTCGAGGCGATGCGGACACGCATGTCCTTGAGTGAAGCCATTCTCTGTCTCGCCCTGCCGGTCCGGTCATGGACCCGGCCGCAAATTCCCTACTTCGTCATGCCCGGCCTTGTGTCGGGCATCCACGTCGTCCTTCGCCGCCGCGCCTCAACGCGCGGATGGCCGGGACATAGGCGTTCTTTAGAACGCCGTTTTTCAAACGGCTATGTCCCGCCGTGGCGAAACTTACGCAAATGTCTTGGCGTAGCCTTCCACGATGCCCTTGAGCTTGCCCGCCGTCTCGTCGCTGAGATCGCGGGTGTCGCGGATGGTGTTGAGGACGTCGGCGTGCTGGCCGCGCAACAGCGACAACAGCCCGTCCTCGAACGCGCGCACCTTGTTGAGCGGCAGCGGATCGAGATAGCCGTTGGTGCCGGCCCAGATCACCACCACCTGCTCTTCCATCTTCAGCGGCGAGAACTGCGGCTGCTTGAGAAGCTCGGTCAGGCGCGAGCCGCGGTTGAGCAGGCGCTGGGTCGAGGCGTCGAGATCGGAGCCGAACTGCGCGAACGCGGCCATTTCGCGGTACTGCGCGAGTTCGCCCTTGATCTTGCCGGCGACCTTCTTCATCGCCTTGGTCTGCGCCGACGAGCCGACGCGCGACACCGAAAGACCGACGTTCACCGCAGGCCGGATGCCCTGGAAGAACAGGTCGGTTTCGAGGAAGATCTGGCCGTCGGTGATCGAAATCACGTTGGTCGGAATGTAGGCCGAGACGTCGTTGGCCTGGGTCTCGATCACCGGCAGCGCGGTCAGCGAGCCGTTGCCCTGGCTGTCGTTCAGCTTGGCGGCGCGCTCCAGAAGGCGGGAATGCAGGTAGAACACGTCGCCCGGATAGGCTTCGCGGCCCGGCGGGCGGCGCAGCAAAAGCGACATCTGACGATAGGCGACCGCCTGCTTGGAGAGGTCGTCATAAATGATGACAGCGTGCATGGCGTTGTCGCGGAAGTATTCGCCCATGGTGCAGCCGGTGAACGGCGCGAGGTACTGCATCGGGGCCGGATCGGACGCGGTCGCGGCGACCACGATCGAATATTCCAGCGCGCCCTGCTCCTCGAGCACCTTGACGAACTGCGCCACGGTGGAGCGCTTCTGGCCGACCGCGACGTAGACGCAATAGAGCTTCTGGCTCTCCGGAGCGCCCGCGACATTGAGCGGCTTCTGATTGAGAATGGTGTCCAGCGCGATCGCGGTTTTGCCGGTCTGGCGGTCGCCGATGATCAATTCGCGCTGCCCGCGGCCAATCGGGATCAGGGCGTCGATGGCCTTGAGGCCGGTCGCCATCGGCTCGTGCACCGACTTGCGCGGAATGATGCCGGGCGCCTTGACGTCAACGCGCTTGCGCTCGGCGCCCTGGATCGGCCCCTTGCCGTCGATCGGATTGCCCAGCGCGTCGACCACGCGGCCGAGCAGGCCCTTGCCGACCGGCGCGTCGACGATGGCGCGGGTGCGCTTGACGGTCTGGCCTTCCTTGATCTCGCGGTCGGCGCCGAAGATCACGATGCCGACGTTGTCGGTCTCCAGGTTCAGCGCCATGCCGCGCGTGCCGTTTTCGAACTCGACCATTTCGCCGGCCTGGATGTTGTCGAGGCCGTAGACGCGGGCGATGCCGTCGCCGACGGACAACACCTGTCCGACTTCCGAAACTTCGGCTTCCTTGCCGAAATTCTTGATCTGATCCTTCAGGATCGCGGAAATTTCCGCGGCGCGGATGTCCATCAGCCTGCCTCTTTCATCGCGTGCTTGATCGAATTGAGTTTGGTGCGGAGCGAAGTGTCCACCATGCGGCTGCCGAGCTTGACGACAAGCCCGCCGATGATGGACGGATCGACCTTCACGTTGAGCGTGATGTCCTTGCCCGTCACTGATTTCAGCGCGGCCTTCAGCGCGTCCAGATTCTTGTCATTAAGCTTCTCCGCGACGGTAACCTCCGCCGTGGCCTCGCCCTTGAATTTCGCGACCAGCGCGCGAAACGCCCGGATCACATCCGCCACCGCGAAAAGACGGCGGTTGGCGGCCAGAACTTTCAGGAAATTTGCGGTCGTACCGCCGATCCCGGCCTTGCTCAGCACGGCGGCGAGCGCCTTGCTTTGCGTATCGGCGCTGAAAACCGGACTGCGCACCAGGCGCACCAGTTCAGGGCTCTCCGCCAGCATGGCATCGAACTTGTCGAGGTCGGCCTTGACGGCGTCGATCGATTTGTCTTCACGCGCCAGTTCGAACAGGGCCGTCGCATAACGACCGGACACACCAGAAACCGAGGGATCTACAGCAGCCACCACCGCGCTCTTCAAGCTGTCAAACTCGCAAGGGAAAAGCCGTCGCCGGATAAGCGGCGCCAAAGCGGCCCAAGCCCTTGGAATTCAAGAGGGACTTCGATTTCCGGCCGGCACGAGCGTACCGGCAGCGTTAAAATCGCGGCTTTGCTAACATAGCGCGCGCGCAGGTGCAACATGACCGCGGCGTACGGCGATGCCTTGTCGCACGGGTCCGGAATTTCAACCGGACCCTGGGAATTCCAGCAGTCGCGTGGAGCGCACGACACATCCCTGCGTCGCGTACCCGCGTACAGTCATCCGACTGGCGAGCACCGGGTCGAACAGCAAGCCAAACAGCCCCGTGCTGCCGCGGCTTTCTACACGGCCTCCAGCCAGACTTAGTGTGCGAATTTCCCGAAGTACTTGCTGAATGGTTACCGATCCAGCGCCATGACTTTTGTTTACAGTATACTTATGTATATTATTATTAATTTTTTGTTAAAATGAGTAATTCGGCGATTAGCTAGCGAGTCAGTTCCGATCAAAAGATATTTCATCCGAGTCACGAAGCAATTCCCTGCCCATTTTACGCCTTAGTTGGAGGATCAACCACGCCACGACTCAAAGGTCAGGGGTTTCACTTGCCGCAAGGGCGGCAATACTTTCAAGGGTCCTTCAATATGTTGCACTCGCAAAAGACGATGTCAGGGTTTCTCGTGCGGCCGCGTATGGTGGCCGCCATGATCGCCGCAGGCGTTTTGATTGCAGGCGGCGTCACCGAGGCTTCGGCCGGGTCGCGCAGCCATCATCGGCATCATCATCACCAGGGACATCATGCGGAGAGCCACGGCGCCGGCGGGCCGGCCTGGATCAACGCCAATGCTTCGGTTGAACGTTCCGCCCGATCGAGCCGATCGTTCTCCGGAGTTGCTTCCTATTATGGCAATGAAGCCGGCAGCCGCACCGCGTCCGGCCAGCGCTTCAACCAGAACGCCATGACCGCCGCCCATCGCAGCCTGCCGTTCGGGACCAAGCTGAGGGTCACCCATGGCAGCCGCAGCGTGGTCGTCACCATCAACGATCGCGGTCCGTTCATCCGCGGCCGTGTGCTGGACCTTTCAAAAGGCGCCGCCCAAGCGATCGGACTGACCGGCCGCGGCGTGGGCCGTGTGGTCGCCGAGGTCATGTAAGCCGGCGCCCACACTGCGTTTCGTTCTCAAAACGCATCAATCAAGATCTGAGAGCCCCGCTTCTGATTCCATCAGAAGCGGCAGGGCCTCTCAAAGAAAAGGGCCTCTCAAAGAAAGCTCTGCGGATCGACGTCCACTTCGAGCTTGAGATTGCCTTTTGTCTTTGGGGCTGAGGCGAGCCAGCCGCGCAAATAGCCGGAAAGATCCACGCCGCGCGCCGACTTCACCAGCAGGCGGAACCGATAGCGCCCCTTGATCAGGGCCAGCGGCGCTTCCGCCGGACCAAGCACCTGAATGCGTTCGTCGATCGGCGCGACCGCGGCGAGCCGGCGGGCGAAGCTCTCCGCGCTCGGGCGCTCGCCCGCGGATATGATCAGGCTGGCCAGCCGGCCGAACGGCGGATAGCCGGTGCGCTCCCGCGCCGCGATTTCGCTGGCATAGAACGCCTCGCGGTCGCTCGCGACCAGCGCTTTCATCACGGGATGTTCGGGCTGGTGGGTTTGCAGATAGCCGACGCCACGGCCTCGCTCGCGTCCGGTGCGGCCGATTACCTGGTTGAGCAGCTGGAAGGTTCGCTCCGCGGCGCGGGGATCGCCGTTGCCGAGGCCGAGGTCGGCGTCGACGACGCCGACGAGGTTCAGGCGCGGAAAATGGTGTCCCTTCGCCACCAGCTGCGTGCCGATGATGATATCGACGCGGCCCTCGGCGATGTCGTTCAACTCCGAGCGCATGGTCTCGATCGAGGTGATCAGGTCGCTCGACAGCACCATGGTCCGCGCATCGGGAAACAGGGCGGCGGCCTCCTCCTGCAGCCGTTCGACGCCGGGGCCGACCGCGACCAGCGATTGTTCGGCCGCGCAATGCGGGCACTGATGCGGGCGCGGCATCGAGAAGCCGCAGTGATGGCATACGAGCCGTTCCCGGAAGCGGTGATCCACCAGCCAGGCATCGCAGATGGTGCAGGCGAAGCGGTGGCCGCAGCCCCGGCACAGGGTCAGCGGCGCGTAACCGCGGCGATTGAGAAACAGCAGCGCCTGTTCGCGCCGCTCGATGGCGCTCACGATCTCTCCCGCCAGACGAGGCGAAATGAAGCGGCCGCGCGACGGTCCCTCGCGCCGCAGATCGATCAGTTCGATCCGCGGCAGATGCTGGCCGCCGAACCTGGATGTCAGCGCGATGCGCTGATAGCGTCCCTTGCGCGCATTGACCTCGCTTTCGACGGACGGCGTGGCCGAGGCCAGCACGATCGGGATTTTCGCGATATGCGCGCGAACCACGGCCATGTCGCGGGCGTGATAGCGCACGCCCTCGTCCTGCTTGTAGGCTTGGTCGTGCTCTTCGTCGATGATGATCAGTCCGAGGTTGGCGTAGGGAAGAAACAGCGCCGAGCGCGCGCCGACCACGACCTGCGCCTCACCCGCCGCGATCGCGGCCCAGTTGCGGGCGCGATTGCGCGGCGTCAGTTCGGAATGCCACTCCAGCGGCCGCTCGCCGAAGCGAGCGGCGAAACGGTCGCGGAACTGCCCGGTCAGCGCGATCTCGGGCATCAGGATGAGAACCTGCCTGCCGCGGCGGACGGTTTCGGCGACCGCTTCGAAATAGACTTCAGTCTTGCCGGAGCCGGTGACGCCGTCGAGCAGCGCGACGTGGAACGTGCCGTTCGATGCCAGCGCGCGCATGGCGTCCACGGCCGCCCGCTGCGGCCGGGAGAAATCGGGCACGGCGAAATCCGGGTCGGGCGGCGGGGGCGGCGGCGGAGGCGGCATCGGCTCGACTGTCAGCGTGCCCTCGTCGACGAGGCCGTCGACGACGCCGGCGCTGACGCCCGCTTCCCTGGCCGCGTCGGATTTGCCGTGCAACAGACCATCGGACAACGCCGCGATCAGCCGCTGTCGCGCCGCCGTCATGCGCTGCGGCGGCTCTCCGCTCAGCCGCACGCCCGGCCGCGCCCGCTCCGGCCCGAGATGCTCGCCCATCCGCAGGCTCATGCGCATCACCATGCCGCGCGGCGACAATGTGTAGTTGGCGACCCAGTCGATCAGCATGCGCAGTTCATCCCTGAGCGGAGGGACATCGAGCTTGCCGGAGATGTCCTTGAGGCGGTTGTGCAGGCGCGGATCGGGCGCGGGATTCTCGGCCCAGACCACGGCGATGACCTCGCGAGGTCCGAGCGGCACCGTCACCACGTCGCCGGGCCGCACCTCCATGCCGCCCGGCACGCGATAGGAATAGGCGTGATCGATCGCGACGGGAACCAGCACATCGACGATGCGCATCGTCGATGACGATGCCGGGAACGTGTCGTTGCGTGAAGAACGATCCATCGGAAGAATCGGGCTCGAGTGGGGGCGCCAGTCGCAAAGTTAGCAAACGATAAACGAAAGCGGCGCGATATAATCGCCCGAACCATCGTGATGGGTGCGAATCATGCCCAAGTCCACGGCCGCCCCCGAGTCGCCCCCCGATCTGGTCTGCGCCGCCCCCGATATGGGACAGCAAATCGCGCGATGGCTCACGCATCTGCGGTCCGAGCGTCGGCTGTCGTCAAAGACGCTCGAAGCCTATGCGCGCGATGTCCGGCAATGCCTGATGTTTCTCGGCCGGCACTGGGGCGAACTGGTGACGCTGGAGCGTTTCGCCGCGCTTGAACCAGGCGACATCAGAGCCTTCATGGCCGCGCGGCGCGCGGAGGACATCGGCGGCCGGTCGCTGATGCGTTCGCTGGCTGGCTTGCGCTCGTTCGCGCGATTCCTGGAACGGGAAGGGCTCGGCAAGGTCGGCGCGCTCGGCGCGATCCGCGCGCCGAAGGTCGGCAAGAGCCTCCCGAAGCCGATCCACATGAGCGCGGCGAAGCGCTTTGCCGATGCGTCCGAGCGCGCGGGCGAGGATCGCGAGCCATGGATCTGGGTGCGCGACGCCGCCGTCATGGCGCTGCTGTACGGATCCGGCCTGCGAATTTCCGAGGCGCTCGGCTTGAGGCGCCGCGACGTGCCGCTGCCCGGCGCGGGCGATGTTGTGGTCGTCACCGGAAAGGGCAACAAGACGCGGATGGTGCCGGTGCTGAGGAACGTGCTGGCGCTGGTCCATGAGTATGTGGCGATGTGCCCGCATTCGCTGCCGCCGGAAGGGCCGATCTTCG
>CAZOOO010000013.1:0-6463 GCA_964581435.1 uncultured Hyphomicrobiales bacterium
GCCAACCGGCTGTGTACCAGCCGCCACGCCGACGTCAGACCGATTACGGGAGGCAATGCTGCGGTTGTTGTGCTTGCTCCGGTCCCTGGTGCTTTCCGTGATGCGCTATTGCGCGCTACGACGCGATTCGCAGTTGGTGGCGTCATCGCCGTGTCCCCCGCTCGTGAGGGATTGCGGGAATGGTGGCGGGACGCTGCGGCGTTGCGCTCGAAGCATGTCGCATTTGCTGCGATTGATCGGACGGAAGAGAGAACTTGAGACGCCATGTGCGCCACGCTTCAGTGGCAGCGCCGCTGCCGGGAAACAGGTCGTCGAGCGTGTCATCGGGTTGCGCGGCGACCATCTCGAAAGCCCAATGGCAGACCGCTTCGGGCTTCGCGCCAGTGAGGCTACGGCGCAGCGTGATGCTCTCCTGAATCCAGTCCCGCATCACCAGACGTTTGCTGACGACCGGCTTCCGCGCGGCCTTCACGATGACCGGCTCCCATGCAAAGGCGACCGGGATATTGCGCTTGAATGCCGCGAAGCCCTTCACCCAGGCCATCCATCGTGCGTCCGTCCGCTCGACGAGCGGAGCCAGCGTTGCGATGGAGCGCGGCGTTGCTGCGGCGTGCAATATCCAGCCGTCGTAGTCGCGTTCCAGCCGCTCGATCAGGCGCGCATGATCGACCTCGCCGGCATAGTCGGGGCGGTCGCGGTAGAGGTGCGCGCAACCGATATAGGGCGGGTCGGCATAGGCGATTTTCATCGGCGATCTCGCTCCGAAGCCGCGGCGAACAGACCGCTGGATTGCGCTTCGAATGACGGTCCGATGGTCCCTCGGCTGCTGTTCGGATGCAGAACAAAGAGCGGCGCGGCACGCCAGTCGCGCGGCGATGTCGGCTTTCCGGCTGGCGTGTTCGATGCCGCCGCTCCGCCAAGAACAGGCGCAAGCGTAGCGATGTATGCGCGTGTCTCGGCCGGCAGAGGGCGGCCAGACGCGCGATGCTCGTCATAGCGGTCGGGACCGGCATTGTAGGCCGCGAGCATCGCGGCCACATTGCCGTAGCGGTCCCACATCTCGCGCATGTAGGCGGTGCCCGCGAGGATATTGTCGCGCGGCTCCCAGGGATCGCGGCCAAGCTGGTAACGGTCGCGCAGAACTGCCCAGGTGTCGGGCATGACCTGCATCAATCCGATCGCGCCGGCTTCCGAGATCGCGCGCACGTCACCCGCACTCTCGGCGCGCAGCACCGTGCGAATCCAGCGTTCGGGAATGCCGAACCGCTGCGAGGCTTCGGCGATGTGAGCGGCATAAGGATCGCGCGGCGACAGTCTCGCGATCGGCGCGCCCTGCGCCATCGTGACCACCGGCATGACGCCGGCGAAGGAAAGGCCGGAAAGGAGAAGGAGAGCCATGCGCCGGGCAGCGCAGCGCGGCCCGGACGCACTTGAATGGCTCGTCGATTGGCGGCGAGCAGGCATCGCTCAATCCTTCTCGCCGCGATCGCGCGGACGCGACCATTGCAACGACCAGGCGTTACCGGCCTCGTCGTCACGGAACAGGTTGGCCCGGATCGGATGCGGGAAAGTCGGATCGTCGATCAGCAGCGCGACATATTCGCCCGCCTTCTCTCCGGTGCGTTTCCAGCCCGCGCCGATCACCGGGCCTGTCTCGTTGTTCATGCCGTCGAAGACGTGAACGCGATAATCCGGTGCGTTCTCCGCGTCGGACGGTTCTGTCGGGATGATGATGATGTCCTGATACAATAATAACGTCTCGAAGTTTCCGATAAGGCCGGCCTCGTCGCGCGCGAATTGACCTATTTGCGGCATGACTTTCTCCTTGGCGGTGAGGTTGGGAAAGCCATCGGCGGGCACCGCTCCCGCCGATGGGGAAGCGGTCAGCGCGTCGGCGCGCGCCATTCGAAGCGGCCGTCGCCGGCCTCGTCGGTCCACAGCGGGACCGCGCGGCCGATGATCTGGTCGGTGGAGATCAGCCCGAAATATCGCCCGTCGAGACTGTCGCGGACGTCCCAATTCATCAGGAAGATTTCGCCGGTGTGGACGTGGCGGCAGCCTTGCCAGACCGGCAGATCGCGGCCGGCGCGGTCGCGCACGAGCGCCGCTCCGACTTCGACGCCATCGACGGTGATCGTGAGTCCCGTTCGACAAACCGTCTGCCCCGACACGGCCAGCACGCGTTTCATCAGCGGCACGTCCCTGGACAGATAGCCGCGCTCGCTCAGAAAGGTCGCGAGCGGCTCGGGCGCATCGACGGCGACGAGATCAGTCACCTCGAACGGGCCGGTGAAGTCGATCGTGTAGAAACCGATCGGCGCGCTGGCTGATGCGTTCCAGATCAGCTTGATCGGCATCGGCGTGAGGCCGGGATAGCCGACGCCGAACGCCGCAAGCGCCGTTGAAATGATGAGTCCAGCGCGTGTCATGATGTCACCTTTCGGCGCATCAGCCACGCTTCATGACGTGACACCGTATAGGTGGAGGGTTGTTCGCCGGTGCGCAGGCGATGATGGACATGCCGCCAGTGACCGGGATCGGCGTCGGCGGGATCGATGCCGACGCTTTCGATCGCGTCGATGTGTTGCAGCACGCGCTCGACCGTCGGCCCGCTTTCGGCCTTCACGAGAATCTCGCCCCCTGGACGCACGAACGGCAGCGTCTGGAACGGCTCGCCGCGTGCGACGGTCCGCACGATATCGATACGCGAGATGATCGTGCCGTAGTCGTTGGCTGCCCATCGGACGAAGGCGAAGGTGCTGTTTGGCGCAAAACCGACGATGCTGCGGCGGCGGTCGATAATCTGTTCGTAGCTCTTGTGGCCGAAACGAATCCAGTGTTCGATTTTCTGCTTCTGGAAAGTCAACTCGACCAATGTGGTGAAGGGCGCAGGTCCGTCCGGCAACGGACGGCCGTGCGCGCTGCAATGAGCGCGGCGGATCATGGTTGGTCTCCGGGAATGTCGCGGGTGGCGCGCAATAGCACCGCGTCGAGCGCGGCTTCCGTGCGCAGGATGGCGCGGCCGATGACGAAGCCGGCGCGATGCAGACCGAGAGACCAGCCGCCCGCTGCTGCGCTGAACAGGTCGAGAGTGCGCATCATGGCGCACCTCGCGGCGTGTTGGTGTTCAGAGGTTCGGTTTCGATGTTATCAACATCGCGCGCGCGCCTCTTAAGGTTAGAGTCTGTGTTAGACTCTAAGTTAAGGGCGCGATTTCTCCTTTCGTCGTCTTGAGTTAGACGCGATCTCGGTTCCTGTTGGCACGATGGGCCAGTTCCGGATAGCACGTCTCGGTGGGTTCCTGATGGCACGAAGGAATCCACAGCCGGTCCACAGGGCGCGGACGGCTCGAAGGCGAGCAGCGTTCGTCCGCCGATCTCCACCTCGATGAATAACGTGTAGCCAGGCAACGGCTGGCGACGAATGATGTCGCGCAACTCGAACGCGAAGCGTTTGAACGGAGACAAGCTGCCGGACTTCAGATGGAGATGATGGAAGTCGAAGCGCCATCCATTGCGCTGGCGACCGCCGTGCTTGCGCACGATCCGGTAGAGCCAGCGTTCGAGGCCACCCGTCAGATCGAAATAAGCCCGGTCGATGGTGAGGACGAGCACATCTTCGCGCACCGCCTGGTAGAGCCAGTCGGGCACGATCATCTCGATGCCGTCCGGCCTGCCGTTTCGATCCGTGCGTTCTTTCCATTCATTTATCCAGGAGAAGCGATGCCGCCGTCCTTCGGCCGGCTGGCGGATGGTCGTGCTCACCGTGGTGGATTGAAGGCGATCGAGCGCGGCCTTCAGGCGCTGGTAGTCGCGCAGCGAGGTGCCGCGCCCGATGAACTTCAGGATTTCGTAGGGCGTGGCGGCGATCAGCCGGGAGGTGCGAAGGCCGGCATCGCGCGCCTCGACGATCTGGCTCGCCGCCCATATGAGAATATCGGCATCCCAAATCGTCGCCATGCCATGATCGGGTACGGCTTCGACGCGAATTGAGACGTCACCGGCGACGAAATTGATCGGCGCGATACGGTGTGTCTTGGCGAGAGAGAAGAAGGGATAAGCCATGAGATCCTGCGCATCTCGTGGCGCGAAGTCGCCGGGGCGTGCTCGGAACAGGTCAAGCTGTTCGCGCTCGGACAGCGGTCGAAGTCGCACCGTCATGAAGGAGGCCGGCTACGGTCGCGCGCGGAGCGACCGGCCTGCGGGCCGGATGGGAAGATGTGGCGCTTGGCAGGCAGCACGGTGCTGCGCGGGTCAGAGGTGGATGTCACCGCGCCGCGGTCCGCCCAGGTTTCGAGATCGTCGATGGCATAGACGACACGGCCGCCGAGCTTGCGATAGGCGGGACCCGTCCCGTAGGTGCGATGCTTCTCCAGCGTTCGCGCCGAGAGGCTGAGAAATTCGGCTGCTTCCTTGGTGCGCAGGTAGCGTGGCGGCAGAACGACGGGTTCGTGTGGCATGGATCGGGCCTCCGTGGTGTTGCTTCGGACCGCTGGAGATCAGCGGCGGATGGCGACCACAGTGGCGGAGGAAAAACGTCAGGGAGGATGGGAAACTTGAGGGGGCTGAAATCCCCACCCCTCAAGCCCGGAATGGGCTGGCTATGATCGATGGCGATGACGAAGGAGATCGAGATAGCCACCTTCGACCATGGCGGAGCCGCCCTCGACGAGGCCGATCACGGAGTCGCGCAGCGGCGATGTTTTCCATGGGTCGCTCGCGACGCGCTCCGCGCCGTATATCGCAATAGCTATCTCACGATAGCTGGCGCCATTCGTGCGACCATCGACCGCTTGAAGCATCAGCCGAAGGCGGCGGCGTTGCTGGCGCGTCATGCGCTTATCGGGAAGAGGCCGACGACCGTAGACGGCTCGCCAGAAGCGCGTGAGCGCATCGGTCCAGGTGAGCGTGTTGGCGTCGATCGGTATCAGCGCGACGAGTGGCGCCTGTATTTTCCCTGCCGGATAGAAAACGAGTTGAACAGGGGCGTCGGCGGAATAGATGACGTATCTTCCCTCGGGACCGTCGCGCGCCGCTTCAAACGTTGCGAGAGGTGGTTGCGTGACGGCGGAAAGATGATCGGGCGCCGGCATGAGCGTCAACACCGACGGGACGACCGCGGGAGACCAGAATACGGTTTGCGCGGATGCGGAGAGGCCTGGCCGCGCGGGGAAAGCGCAAACCCCACCGGCGCTGATCGCCAAGCGACAATGGCGAGTGGTCCGCGTGGTCGGTGACGAGAGCCCGGTACCGACGTTGATATTGCGCCTGGCGGCGGAGACATTCCCACGCCAAGCCTTCGTTGGTGAGTTGATCGAAGAAGTCGTAACTGTGGTGCTCTCTCCACTGCGAAGTGTCGGGTTTCATGGGTCACCCCCCGCATGTCTCGCGTAAGCCGAGCGGATATTGATCCCCACACGCGAGAGTGTGCGAAAGTCTTGGCGTCGGCATTGTGCGATGCTGCCGGCGCATCACAGAATCGAAAATTGAATTACAACCTGTTTCCGGCCTGCTGGAGGAGCTGTTGGTATCCGGTCTGCGTCATCCAGCGCGCGCGCTGGAGATGATTGTCGTGGACGTGCCGCGCGCGCTCCGGCTCGCGTGCGGGGTCGATCCCGAACAACACTTTAACCGCCTCCCGCCAATCAGCGCCATCGGCGTCAGCATCGAGAAGGCGCATATAGAGCTTGATGTGCGACCTGTCGTATTCGGTCAATTGCGGGCCGGAGGGTGGCGTGTCCTCGAATGGATCAATCATAGCGCAGCCTCGGTGCTGCGGCCGCTGCTGCGTCGGCATCGGCAATCAACAAACGTGTCAGCCTTTCCGTTTGCCGCGATCCTCAACGAGCAGCACTCCCTGTCCCCGGTCGACGGACAGAAGGACGATCCCTGCTGCTTCCAGCGCCCTGCGAACCTGATCGCGTGTGGTTTCGTACACGCCCAATCCGCTTTCGGATTCAAGGCGCTTGAGGGCGGTCAGCGATATGCGGGCCTTGTCAGCGAGCGTCTCCTGCGTCCAGCCCAGCAACGCGCGCGCGGCCCGTGATTGTCGGGCGGTGATCATGCATGACCACCTCCCACTGGGACCCACGCACACGCCAGAACTACGACTATTTTAGTCGTACTCGGCCGGGAATGCGACCGAAAATCGTGGCTCCGGCCGCCCGCGATCGGAAACGGCGGCAACTGATTCGGTCGCCCTGACGGGCGTTCCGGCAGGGGGCGCGACCGGTCGCGGCGTGGCAAAGACCCGGCAGCGCAAAGCGGTGAACCTGATTCCCGCGATCTGGTCCGGTGGTATGATCGTTCGCCGTTGCCGATCGGATAATTGGCAGGTTCGCGTGAGATCGCGAGACGGGCGCAGCCCGGCGAGCGGCGGCCGTGCCGATAAGGCGCGGCCGCGGGGGCGCGACGAAGATTAAGAGGGGGGGGGGGGGGGGGGGGGTAAAAAGAAAAAAGAGCAA
>CAZOOO010000013.1:6473-27819 GCA_964581435.1 uncultured Hyphomicrobiales bacterium
GCCCGCCCCGCTCGCGCGGGGGCGTGTCTTGGGTCGCCCGCGCCGCGCCGCCGATCCTGATTTACGGATCGGCGGCGGTGTCGAAGTTCAAACGTCAAATGCGAACTACGGCCGGAGCGGTCGCCACGGCCTAGCCGATCCCGCGCGGCGATATGTCAGACGCCGACAGCGGGCATGTGTGTTCCAGGCGAATAGCAGCGGCTCAAAGCCGTGCCACCAATCCTCGTCAATGTCGCCGCAACGACCTTCAAAGCAGATATTGCCGCGCGCGTCGAAAAGCTGAAACTCCATCGGCAACATATCGCCTTCCTCGGGCTTGCCGCGAATGGGTGCGCCGTCCTCGTTCTCGCCCAACGCCAGGCATCCGCCCATATGGTCGATCGTAATAATCCATCGCATGTCATGTCCTTTCCGATGTTCAATGGTGGGAAGTGGCGCCCGCCTTGTGGACGGGCGCGCATGTCTCGGGAGCAAGGGACGGCTTACGCCGCCACCCGATGACGTTGTGGGGGTGCCAGCCGCTTGCTGGCGGTCCGATAGTGGCCGTTATCCAGTTCGATACCGATCCAGTCGCGGCCGAGTTGCTGCGCTGCCGCCAGTGTGGAGCCGCTGCCGCTGAACGGGTCCAGCACAAGGTCGCCGGGCTTCGTGAAAGCCTCGATCAACGGCGCCAGGGCTTCGACGGGCTTTTGCGTCGGATGCAGCTTGTTGCCCGCATAGGGGAAATCGATCACGTCCGGGATGGGATTGTCGGGTAGGCAAACATTGCCTTTCGCAAGTAAATAAGCCTGCTCATGCTGATAGCGCAGGAATTTCGACGATGAGGCATAACGCTTGCGAAACACAATATGACCGACAACGCGGAAGCCTGCCGCCTTCCATGCGTCCATGAACAAATCGATCTTGTTCCAGCCGTAGAACGAAACGGCGAAACCGCCATCCTTCAAAACGCGGTGCATCTGGTTGAAAGCGGGACGAAGCCAGCGGGCGTTATCGTCGTTCGCCACCTTCCTGCCGCCACGGTCGCGATAGTTCACGAGATAGGGCGGATCGGTCAGAATAAAGTCCACCGATCCCCTGTCGAAAGAGCGCATCGCCTGGATGCAATCGGCATTGAAGATCACGTTGCGGGAGGCTTGGGTGCTGTTGGTCATGTCTTTATTCCTTCGGGTTTTGGGTTCAGAGAAGCGAAGCGCCGCTCCTGAACCCTTGCCCGTCGGCGAGACCGGGGAAGCAAGGCGCCAGAAAAGTCTTTGGCACCGTGGAATAAATGGAGGGGACCCGTTTACGGGGAGGCGGCCGTTTATGCCGCGAAAGGCCGGAGAGTTTTCTTGTGCCGCGCGAGAGGAGTTCGTCGAACGTTAGAATCTCGGGCGCATGAATATTGCGCCGATACAGCTCGAAGCAGGCGATCTTATCGGCGTTGCCGCGCAACTCGGTAAGATTGCCGACGACGAGATAGCTGCGCGGCTCCACGGTATAGACCGTCTCCCCGAGATCGTTGCCGCTAGCGTCCTTCAGCAATGAACCAAAACGGTTCTGGGCGAACTCGAACACGGTTTTCTGAATTTGGGTCACTGCGTTCGACACTTCGTCAGACACACCCCAGCACCCCGGACGATAGGCAGTTTTGCGTAATAGATCCGTGCTGTTCTTTTTGATTTCAATAAGCACGAATTGGCTGACCTCGGCGCGGGTGCGCATCAGCGCATCGACCGTCTTGCCTCTATGATCGAAGGTATTGCCGGTTGTGCGTGCTGTGAGCGTGCCCGACGCCTTGTCGAGGAAAACATAGTTAAGTCCATGCCCGAAGATCCATGGATTGGCTTCGAAGAAGGCTTGCCATTCGGCCTCAACGGGCTTGGTTGCCATCATCGTCTCGAAGGCAGCAAGCGCCCGACGTTTGGCGGCGAGCGCATAAATGTCCTCACGAAGCTCTGGGGTTTGCGCGAGCTCGCGCACCAACTCGGCGCCTTTGCTGCTGCTAAGTAGCGCTCCGAGTGCGCCGACATTGATGTTGTCGAGCGACAGGCGTGTCTTCTGGGCGTCGCTTAGGTTTAGGTTAGAGATGATCTCGAGAAACTCTTTCATCTGGGAGATCTGGAAATGGTTGACCTGGACGTGGCCGTCTTCGAGCCAGCCGTGGGTCTTGTGATATCGAAGCTTGGTAATCTTGAAGGTGCCGAAGTCTGCCTTGTCCTGTACATAGAAGGCGGACACCGCGATGCGGCTGCGTGCCGTCACCTCAATTTCCCCAAGCACCGCTTCGCTTTCACCAACGATCGTCGCGTAGGCTCCAGCGCGACCGGGATGTGTGTAGAGCTGGTTTGGTCGATAGTTGGCTAGATAGTCGCTGTCTTCGCTCATCCTCATCCCCGCTTCGGCACGACGATATATGAGAGTTCTCGCTCGATGGGGACGATCGCCATATAGGCGATCGTGAACGGGAACGGGGTCCGATCTTCGGTTGCCGCGAGGTGGATTACGCGTCTGCCATAAAAGGCCTGCAAGCCGTGCCGCGCAACGTCCGCGAGCAGCCCCGTGAAGATGCTTTGGGCTTCGAGCCGACCACTTGGCTGCAACTCAGACCAAATGTCACCATAGTCCTGGAGGTGGTCGAAGAGTATTGCAGCCTCAGTCTGTCCCTCGGGGCTCGCCTTCTCGTCGCAATGAAACGTCCAGGCGTCCGCGCCATCGACCAGACTCCCCAACACTGCACCGTTCTCCGTGGGAAAAACCGCGACCTTAATGTGATTAGGATAGCGCGCTTCTTCTGCCTTAATCTGATTGGCCTTAATCGATTCCAGCAGAAGGGTGACCGTGCCGGCGAATTCGGGATCGTCGAAGATGCCGGGGTTGTCGTATCCCAGTCCGCGCGCAAGGCTGCGCCGCGTGGTCAGACTTGTGCGCTGGCCCGATTCGACCCGCTGGATCGTGCGGGTCGTGAGGCCCGCGGCTTCGGCGAGCGCATCCTGCGACAGGTTGGATGCCAGGCGCAGGGTTCGTGTCCAGAGTGCCAGCACTGTGGGCGGAAGAACTTGGGCATCAATAGTCATGTCCGTCCTTTCATTTCTCTTCCACCGGTTACGCGAAAAGGATTGTAACGGACACGACAAGATAGCGACAGGGATCGAGATCCCACGGTTATGACCTGGTCGGCGCCCCGCTAATGTGCAATTTCGATACGCCAACCGGCCGCTTTGAAGCCCAAGGCTTCAAAGCGGATCTAGACTTTCCCCATTAGCCGTTTTTACTGTGGTCGCTAGCCAAGGATCCAGTAACATACTCAAAGAGTGTGAGTCGGGGGACCCTCCAGTGTTTTGCCTACGCTTCGAACATGTTGCCCATTCGGCTGAGTGGTCGATGCCGTTCAGCTATGCTGGTTGGTGCAGAGATTGCGATAAACTTTGGTCTCAAAACTTTCAAAGGGGTTCGAAGACAGATCCGGTAAGACAACGCTAGTGACGATTGCGGGGTTGAACGTCCTTGGTGCCATATTCGAGGTTGACGTATCGGAGTTGGGGACTCCTGATCAGTACGGAAGACTGGGCGTTGGCTACCATCGTCAAGATTCACTTATGATCGAAGCTGCTGATCTAGGTAGGGTCTTACTCGCCAGTACCTATCCCGCCACCTCCCTGGAGACGCAGCTCAAGCCGTTCGACTAGTACGTGGCGACGGGCATTGCCGAAGCCAAGTATTATGGGATTCACCAGACGCATATCGCCGAGTTGTCGGGTACCAGCTACATCCGGGACCTCGATTTGAATCAAAAGATTAGGGGGCACTGCGATCAAGGCGATGTGCGATCATGGCGACGATGAATATCGAACACTCCTTATTGGTCGGGAGTAAGCATGCCGATCAGTCTTAATCCTATGTCGGCGCTTCCCCAATGCGAAGGCGAGCAGTGGATCGTCAATGTTCCGGACGACCTCGCGCACTTGGTTGCGCTCGTGCTTGTCGGTCAGGCCTTTCATGCAGCATTGATCCTTGAGGGCACACAGCTGGCAACGTCGAAAATCTCGGCGAAGCTAAAGGAGACGCTCGACAAGGATTTGCATCCTACCACCGACAAAGGCATCGAACATCGCGACGGCCTCCTGTTCGAAATTATCTGCTGGGTTGCTGCCCAGAAGGGAAAGACTGGCGATGAGAAGACCGATAATTCTCACCTCAAGTCGACCAACCAGGGCACCGATGGAATCAAGGTTACGATAGATCCCGCGACCAAGACCCTGACCAAGGCGACCGTCTATGAATATAAATGCACGATCCACGCCCGGCAGAAATTTCAAAGCCAAGTGCTGAAGTCGTTCCGAGAATATATCTCGGGCAAGCGGGACAACCAATTGGCCCAAGCAGTCCTTGCCCTGCTCGAGAGCTACGGCTTCACCGGGCTAGAGCTCAAGACCGCGTACGACACGCTGATCCAGACGCGTCCCTTGGCATTTGAAGCCTCACTGACCGTTTCGCCGTCTGTATTTCCAGCGGACAAATGCATCGCATTGTTCAAAGACTATGACTCGCTGAAAGTCCCATTAGACTTCCGAGGAGGAAACACGCTGCCATTGGACGACGTGCGCGTTTGGTTTGCTGATTTCGCTGATCGTGTCTGGGTAAAGGTTGAGACGTTCGATGTTTGACGCGCAAACTGCCGCGTTGATACGTAGCGCGCCGCCCTTGACCGGGGTAGATCCGGCTATGCTACCGCAGGAACTTACTGGCATTTATGCGGAACTCGCCGGGTTGCGGCTACGTGCAGCGCAACTCGCCGACCAGCCCGATTATCTTGCCCAACTCGAGCGAATTGAACGGATTGCAACGATCTACGAAGCTCTCGTTGACAGTGGTGCTGAAAATCATGAGCGCCGTGCGGCCGCATTCGTCGCCGCGACCGCCTATCAGCTATTGGGAAGGGTTCGCCCTGAACTCGAGAAACGTGACTATCTACTGATGGCGCGCGCGATCGATCCACGCGTATCAGCACCACTTCTTTTCTTGATTGCCGAGCAGAGCCCGGATGCACGCGAGGCGGCTCGCGAACTCACCGGACCGCGGCTGGAAGATATTCACCGCGGCGCCGTGGTTGAAAGCATCGAAGACTTGGCGTTAGAGCGCTTTGAAGCCATTCTCGAACGGGCCGATCGGTTGGCAGGATTGCGACCAAGTGCCGATGCGCCCTTTGACGAACGTGCGACGCAGGCCTTATACGGCTTATGCTGGAGCGGCTTGGTGCAGATGGTTGCACGCCTGCTAGATCGGTCTCACCCAGAACTCGCTTATCAGCCGTTTGATACGCCGCAGCAGGCCTTCACTCGCGTTGTCGAGCTGGCCACCCGTCCTCTCGACCTGCCTGAAAGCGGAGGTCTTAACATCACGTCCAGCTATGCAGGTCCGCGCCATCTGGCGCGGCTGCTCATACACGTCGCCGATGGTCTCCAGGATTCCGGCGTGACCACAATTCCGCCACCCGCCGGGGCAGAGGAAAAGTCGTGGAGGCTATGGACCCGCCATCGGGCTTCGAGCAAACCCGTGCTCTGGCCGAACCATCGCGCGGCGGTAGCGGCGGGCTTTCTGGATGCCGGCAAATCGGCGGTACTGGTGTTGCCGACTGGAGCGGGTAAGACAACGCTATCAGAGCTCAAGATCGCGTCCACTTTGTCCGCCGGCAAAAAGGTCATTTTCCTTGTGCCGACGCTAGCTCTAGTCGACCAGCTTCGTGACGATCTCGCCGAAAGCTTTCCAGAGGGCCTGATCGACAGCGTGGTGTCAGCCGATGGGGACCTTACTGCGCTCATCCGCGGACCGGAACTCGAATCGATCGAGGTCATGACGCCCGAGCGATGCCTGGCGCTTCTAAGCTTCACCGAGACGGATATGACCGATCTTGGTTTGCTGGTCTTTGATGAATGCCATCTGTTAAGTCCTGATGGGGGTGGATCACGTAGTGTCGATGCGATGTTGTGCCTGCTTCACGCGATCAAGCGCGCGCCCCACGCCGATCTCCTCTTGCTCTCGGCGATGCTCAAGAATGCCGACGAAGTCGCCGACTGGCTCGCTACGATAACTGAGCGTCCATGCATGGGCTTCCACGATCCTTGGAAGCCCAGTCGGCAGGCACGCGGAGTGGTGATCTATCCGGCGGCGCAAGTGGAAGCTGCAAACGTCATCGTTCGAAGGAAGAAGCAGCTCAAGAAAGCCTATCAGGCACCTCCACTTAATGCCGCCCCTTACGCGCTGTTCGGTCTCTATCATGCTTGGCTAAAGACTGTAGTCACGGACACTCGCCTTGTCCGGTTGTCGGATTCTCCCGTCGATCTTGGCCATGGAACTGGCGGCGCCAGCCCCAATGCGAACGGAGTTGGAGCTGCCTTGGCTCGGAAAGCCGCTGTTGCGGGACTCAAGACGATCGTATTCGTGCAGCAGGCCGATCACGCGCCATCGACGGCTAAGCGCCTTCGCGGCAAACTGCCATCTCCGCCTGATCTTACCGAAACTGAGAACAGCCTCTGGCGGGATGCGGTGGCGGAGCTGGGCGCCGAAAGCTGCTCCTTGTTCGATCCGACAGCGCCGGCGATCCCACATAATGGAGATATGATTCCGCTTGAACGTCGCCTCGCGGAATCAGTCTTCAAGAAGGCCGGGGGAGTGAACGTCATCGTCGCGACGCCGACGCTCGCGCAAGGGATGAACCTGCCAGCGCAAGTTGCTATCCTCGCCGGCACAATGCGTCACAATGACGAGGGCCGCAAACCACTCGAGGGGCACGAGATATTAAACGCCGCTGGACGAGCCGGACGGGCCGGTCATCTCGCCAATGGAACGGTTCTGCTGATTCCTGAGCCGGTCGTGCGGTTCGATGCGAACTTCGTGCCCGATAACGAAGCCTTCAAGATGCTGAGGGCGGTATTACCGGAGAATGATCAATGCGTGAAAATTGACGATCCACTCACCCCGTTGCTCGACAGCATTCAGGCGGGTGAGCTGTCAGGTGCTGGAGTTCGCTATTTTCTCAGCCGCCTTCGAGCGGGCGAGGCGGAAGAAACGGCTATCGACAAAGCGATCGAGATGATCAGTCGCTCTTTCGCCGGCTACCAGGCGCGAAAGGCCAAGGAGAATGCAGCATTCGACGAGAAGCTCGCTGCGTTAAAGACTGCGCTCGATACCGCGACTGAAGAAACCTCGGTGTCCGTGATGCAGATTGCTGCCTTCACCGGTCTTGCTGTCGAACCGCTAGCGGCGATCGCAGCAAAGGTCGAGGCAGAGATCGACGCTTTGCCGTCGACCGTGTGCGGCTGGATGGAATGGCTCGTCGATTTTATGATTACCGATCGCGGTAGCTATGCTTTACTGTTTGGGTCTGCCGTCGAAACCGTCAAGGCAATTACGCGCGGCAAGAAAACAGGCGGAGAGAATACTGACCAGGAATTGGGGTTGCTTAAAACGGCACTGGCGGCTTGGCTAAAGGGTGAACCATTTTACCGGATTGAAGCGTCGTTCGGCGTTTCCAGTGAGAAAATTGGAATCTGCAAGCGGACGCGCGACCTCATCAATCAGATTGCCAATCGGCAGCTCTACATGGTTGCGGCCGCGGCCGCGGAGGTGATTCAGCAGACGCTGGCCGCTAAGGATAAAGTTACGGCAAACCCTGCCGTTCTGGAAATCTTAGCTTTTGCGATTCGTCGCGGTCTCGATTCCCCTGAGAAGGTTGCCTTCGCCTACCGGACCCCTAGCGCTCGATCACGGGTCTTACTTCACCGCGCCTTCGCCGAGAAGATAGGTAACCGCCCACCCGTGCTTGGCACCGATTTCGAGCAGGTAATGCGGCATATTGATGCTGTGCTAGCATTCGGCGCGTTCGATCTCTCCGCTTTTGGTTCTGATCCCGATCCCTCATCAGGTACGCAAGAAACACCGTAACGTCATCACGTTCGATATGCGACTTGGTGCTCCCGCGACACTCGTTAACGCATGAACAATACAGGAACAAAAGCCTTGTATCCTGTGACTTTACAGGCCACACTAGACTGAGTCGTTCATAGTGAGGTGCTAGCGGTATGGAAGCCAAGTTCAGGACAAAAATGCCGCCACATCCCGGAGATGTCGTAAAAAGGGAAATTATTGGGGCTCGCGGGCTTTCGGTGACGGAAGCTGCGTATGCGCTCGGCGTGACGCGGCCAGCTCTCTCTAAGCTTCTCAACGGGCGCTCGCATCTCTCGCCTGAGATGGCATTGCGCATCGAGAAGGCATTTGGCATGTCGATGGACAGCCTGATGGGTATACAAAACAGCTTTGATATTGCGGAGGCGCGAACGAGGGAAAAGGACATCCACGTCCTTCCCTTCAAAGATAAATCGCTGCGCGTGCAAGCGAAACCAGCACAAGGGAGCGATTTCGCATGACGAGCATCTATGACAGTATCGACAGTGAGCGCGCGCTTGTAGCAGCAGCTCTGGCACTTGGTGCGGAGAATGCCGGAGGTCCTTGGACATCCGCTGAAATCAATCTTGGCAAATTGACCGGAAAGCCGCCGCCGAAAAGAGTGGTTGCAGCGCTGAAGGAATTGATCTGTGCGGGGGAAGACCCACTCGGCGACATTTTTTCCGTCTTGCGTTCGTCGGAAGACCGTCGCCAGAATGGCGCGACCTATACACCTTCGCCCATCGTCCGGACGATGGTTGATTGGGCTACGTCAAAAAATCCCTGCCGTATCGTCGACCCTGGCGTAGGATCTGCGCGCTTCCTTACCTGTGCCGGTGCGGCGTTTCCCAAGGCCGAACTGGTCGGCATTGATGTTGACCCGCTCGCTACACTCATGGCGCGAGCAAATCTTGCCGCTGCTGGTTTTGGCGCACGCGCACGCATCCTGCTAGGCGACTATCGCCGTTTTTCGGAGCGTGTGGAAGGCAGTACGCTTTACATCGGTAATCCGCCCTATGTGCGTCATCACCAGATTACACCGAAGTGGAAAGAGTGGCTGGCGATCGAAGCTTCCAAGCTCAATCTGTCAGCAAGCAAGCTAGCGGGGCTGCACGTCTATTTCTTTCTGGCCACGGTGCGTAGCGCGAAGCCAAAGGACTTCGGGGCGTTCATCACCGCGTCCGAATGGCTTGATGTAAATTATGGGGCTCTGGTCCGGTCTCTTGTGCTGGGTAATCTCGGCGGCAAGAGTATTACCGTTATTGACCCCAAAGCGCAGCCCTTTCCGGATGCCGCGACCACTGCGGCGGTCACCACGTTTGAGATCGGTGCAAAACCAACTTCTGTCTATTTCCGCCGCGTGGAAAAACTCGACCAACTCGGTGAGCTTGGGAAGGGTCGCAAGGTGCACCGTGACCGCCTCAGCACAGAGAGCCGTTGGTCACACCTGACGCGCGCAGCCGAAAAGCCGCCGGAAGGTTTCGTTGAGCTAGGCGAGTTGTGTCGCGTGCATCGCGGCACTGTCACCGGTGCGAATGATGTCTGGATTGCAGGCATGCACAGCGACGGCCTGCCTGATTCCGTCCTTTTCCCAACCATCACACGCGCGCGCGAAGTTCTCGATGCTGGGGGGCTGCTCGCGGACCCGACGAAGCTGCGTCGTGTTATTGACCTACCGCCTGATCTCGACGAACTCGATACTCCCGAGCGAAATGCAGTGAATAAGTTCCTGAAAGTTGCGCGCGCCATGGGCGCGAACAAGGGCTACGTAGCAAGCCATCGGAAGGCATGGTGGTCTGTAGGCCTTCGCGCCGCCGCGCCAATTATTTCAACCTATATGGCTCGTCGCCCGCCCGGCTTCATTATTAACAAGGCTGATGCGCGGCATATTAATATCGCACATGGGCTCTATCCGCGTGACCCCCTAACGGAGAAAGCCAAGAAGGCACTTGTGGACTACCTACAGGTCAACATCTCGCAAAGATCGGGTCGCACCTATGCTGGCGGGCTAACTAAGTTCGAACCCCGTGAAATGGAACGCTTGATCGTTCCGGGACCGGCAATGCTGGCAGCCGGAGGTGTGGCATTGTGATTGATCCACCAGTCTGGACTGCCGAACAGCTTGAAATTGACCGCATAAAAGCGAGCGCCGCTTTTATCAAAGAGCGACTGGAAGAACCGCTAGAAGATTATCTTGAAGCCTTCGACCAATATCAGGGCCACGTCGAAGAGCTGCTGGAAACGACCGTCGATCTGACAGATCTCGACACGCCTGCGCTCGATGTTTTGAGCGACCCGCACTTGCTCGAAGCATTCCGCTACCTCGCTGCGCCGCCAATCTCGGCCGATGACTATAAAGTTCTGGCCGATGCGAAATCTCTCTCGAAGGGGCACCTCCAAAGGTCTCCGGCGGAGGTGCAACGTCTTGTTGCCGTTGTGCGTCAGGTTCTCGACCGACGTCGATTCGCGTGGGTCGTCGAGGGGCGAGAACCTACGGAAGCAGAACGCAATGCGGCGGTAATGGCATCAGCGGCGCTGATCGCCGCGAGCCGCACTCAAACCGGCAGGCGCACCAAGGGGAAGGAGCAGCAGGAGGCGGCGGTAAAAATCGCTCTGAAAGGGCTAGGGTTCACGGAAGTAGCTTCGCGGACGATTCCTAATATATCCCACGCGCCGGAGCCGGGCGAGTTTTGCGGTGAAAGCGTACTCGGGACACGCAAGGGCGATATTATCGTCCGTCTATGGGATCATCGCGTCATGCCCATCGAATGCAAGGTGTCGAATTCATCAACTAACTCCGTTAAGCGGTTAAACAATGATGCGGCGGTGAAAGCGGGTAGCTGGAAGCTGGATTTCGGGCTGCGGCAGGTCGTGCCATCTGCAGTGTTGAGCGGCGTTTACAAGCTTCACAATCTTGTCGATGCTCAAGACCGCGGCCTCACCATCTTCTGGGCGCATGATCTCAAGCCTCTGACGGACTGGATTGCCGGCACGAGGCTCTAAGCGCCTACCTACCGTTTTGAGGCGAGTGCGCCCGAGAAACAGGGCGGAGACGTATGATCGTTGCGCCCGCCGCCTTCTTGATCTGCGGGACTTTCACTTCGCGCTGTTCGAAGGCTTCTCGCGCACGCGCCACCTGCCGTCGCACAGCGCCGCGGCCTAACCAGGCGCAAAGGTTCGGCTCCTTCGTCAACGCATCTCCGAGTGCCGCAAAGATGGTATTGCTGATCGCCTGCTGCTGCGCGCGCAGATGATCCTCCAGCAGCTTGTGTCGTGTGATGTAGCCTGAATTCACGCCGGGCACAGAATGGTTCATCAGCATATGGGCGTCGAGTTCGGAGACGCCGGCAGGAGTCGCGACGGTGCGATACGTCTGGCGCAACTCGTTGCCCCACTTCGACAGCACCTTTCGATCTTCTTTCTGCTCGGTCAGATGGCCATCGGCGCCATCGGCGGGAAACAGCCAGTTTTTTGCCTCATAGGGGTACATCTGCCGACCGAACCGAATGGACCGCATGAGGCAACTGATCATCTGACGGGACAGCGGGATATCGAAGGCGCGATCAGCGCCGCCCTTCGGGCGCGGGATGTGAAGAACCCGGCGACGCAGATCGAGATGTTCAAGCCGCGCTTCTTTCAAGGCTCCGGGGCGCGATGCCGAGAGCAGGGTGAAGAGATGAAACTCGCGACGAATGGGATTTTTGAGGTTCGCGACCTCGGCGAACCAATCCTTCAGGTCGGCCACGCCCATCCCGGTATCCCGGCGCTTCTCACGATTCCAATCGACGCTATCGACGGGATTGTCGGCCGGCAGTTCTCGATTGGTCTTGCGCGCATGATTGTAGATTGCGCGGAAGGTGCGCATGCTGCCATTCGCGATATAGGGTCCCTTCCGTTCACTGATGGCGTCGTGCTTGGCAGCGACTTGACCCGGGTCGTCGCCGAGTTGCTTCAAGGGCGTGTCCAGCCAATCCTTGAAAATGCGCTCGACGTGATCGCGATAGCTTTCGATCGTCCGCGCACTTCGATTCTTGCGCTCCATCGCGATTTTGTACCGCGCCCACGCCTCCTTGAGGGTGATCCCGACCGGGCCGGGCTTTTGTTCGTTTGCGAGGTCGGCGATCGTTGACGCCTTCGTGGCTTTCTCGTTGCTCTTGGGATGAATGCCGCGGCTGATCTGGATCAGATATTCCTTGGCGACCGCACGCGCTGCACGGGTCGAAAGTTCTCCGGAATCGCCAATCGCGATGCGAATGGTGGAGGCGCGCTTGCCTTGTTCGCGCAGGTCGCCCTGGACCATAAATGTTTTCTTTCTGGCACCGACCATCAAAAAGAAGCCCTTTTGGTCGGTGTCCCGGACAATGTAGCGCCCTTTTTCGGGCGGTGGCAGGCGCTCGATTGTCTTATCGTTCAAGGGGATACGCATGTCGGTCATTTGCGGACCCTCACGATTTCTGAAACGGTTTTTGAAACGGTTTTGGCGGAATGAAGTGTCAAAAGGGCTTCCTACGCCACAACCAGAGAATATGCGATAATCCATTGAATCTCAAATAGAAACATGCGAGAAAGGGTAGTTAGAAGGGTCGCCGGATAACGCCTCGTATTGCCCTGTTTTTACTACGAATCTGGGGGTCAGAGGTTCGAATCCTTTCGGGCGCGCCATTTCAGAACAGAACTTCGAACGCCGAACGCCGCCGATTCTACGCTCGAAGCTGCCACCAGGGCGCGAAGCAGCTCCGATTTCGATCCCATGATGCGAACCTCGCCTTCCGCCACCTCGACGCGCTGAGCGAAAGCGCGCAGGCGATCCCGCCGATAGCCGCCATCGTCGAACCTGATCCGTTCACGGGCCTTGCGGCGATCCGCCCGACGCTTGGCAGCCGAGATCTTGGCGGCCGAAATTTTTGCGGGAAAGCTCTTCGATAAGAGACGATGGCGCTTGATCGCCCGGCGCGAAGCCGCGGGGCCGATCTGCATGCTCCCGCGCCGCCGGAATCTGCCAACGGCGGAGGGATGCATTCCTGGCGGCTCGTCGACAGGCCGTCGAGACTTTTGGTGTCAGCGCAGCCCGCGCAATCCGCTGGCGCGATCGCCTCAAAGAGGCGGCGTTAAGATCTTGCCTGCAAAGCGCGGCGGCTGGACACGTGTCCGGCCTCATTGAAGGCTTTTTGAGGCTGCCTACGGCGCAACGTTTGGCGCTTCGGGGGCAGCGGTCGCCGCGATCGGTTGCTTTTTTCGCGATTTCAGCCAGTTCTCGAACCGCTGCACCACCACGAAGAAGGTGGGCACAAACAACACGGCCAGGCACGTCGACGCGATCATGCCCGAGAAGACCGTGATGCCGATCGATTTGCGCGCACTGGCGCCAGCCCCGGTCGCCAGCACGAGTGGCACCACGCCGAGGATGAAGGCAAACGATGTCATGAGAATCGGTCGGAACCGGGCTCTCGCCGCTTCCACGGCTGACGCGAGCAACGGCTTGCGATCGCGCACATGAAGTTCAAGCGCGACTTCGACAATCAAAATGGCATTCTTGGCCGACAAAGCGATCAGCAGAATGATGCCGATTTGGGTATAGAGATTGTTCTCGATGCGCAGCGCACTCAATACCAATACCGGACCGATCAGCGATAATGGCACCGCCAGAATGACGGAAATCGGTGCGTACCAGCTTTCATACTGCCCGGCCAAGACAAGGTAGACCAGTAACAGCGCCAGGCCGAACGCCCAGTAGATCTGCTCGCCGACGGCCTGCTCCTGATAGGACATCGCCGTCCATTCGAAACCCGATCCCGGCGGCAGGGTTCTGCCGGCGATTTCTTCCATCAACGCCATCGACTGGCCTGAGCTATAACCTGCCGCTGGCAGGCCGATTACGGCCGCCGAGGGATAGAGATTGTATAGGCTGATCAGCGACGGACCGATCGACGGCGTGATATTTGCGACCGTGCCCAACGGAATCATATTGCCCTGGCTGTTGCGCACCATCATTCTTTCGACATCGCCCGTTGTCAGACGATATTGCGAATCGGCTCCGGCATACACCTGGAAGGTGCGGCCAAACTTGTTGAACTGATTGACGTAGGTGGTGCCCATATATGACGACAACGTCGAGAATATCTGGTCGATCGTCACATGCAACATCTGGGTCTTGGTGCGGTCGACCTCAACATCGAATTGAGGCACCATCGATCGGAACGATGAACTGACGCGCTGAAGCGCGCTTTGCGTCTGCGCATTGGCGACAATAGCACCTGCAATCGCCTGGAGCTTGCCGTAGTCGGCATTGCCGTCACGCAACTGGACCTGCATGGCGAAACCGGCGGCGTTGCCGATTCCCTGGATCGGCGGCGGCGGCAGCACAAGTATCCGCGCCTCCTCGATCTGGGACATCTTCTCATTCAGCGCCGTAAACAGCGATCGAAGATCCTGTCCCGTTCGGCGCTCGCTCCAGTCCTTCAGGATGACATAGGCTACTCCCGCGCTGGCGAGGCTTGAATTGTTGTCAAGCGGCGATATGCCGGCGATGGTGATGACCTGCTCGACGCCGGGCGTCTGGCTGGCCAGTTCGTTGACCCGATCGAGAACGCGTTGCGACCGCTCGAGCGCCGCACCATCGGGCAGTTGCACGATAGCGAGCAGATATCCCTGATCTTCGATCGGAATGAATCCGGTCGGCACGCGCGAGAGGCCATAGCCACTGGCGCCGATCAGGATCAGCGCCGCAATGACACAGAGGCCGCTATGGTTCGTCATGGAAACCATGAGCCGTCCATAGGCGCCTTCGACGCGATCATAGACCGCGTTGAATTTCCGAGAGAAGAAGTTGCGCTGTTCCGGCGGCGCGGGCCGCCGGAGCCACAATGCGCACTGGGTCGGCTTCAGCGTCGCCGCATTGATGGCGCTCAAGAGCGCGGTGGCGGCAATCACCAGTGCGAATTGCGCATACATTCGGCCCGTCAGGCCTGGCAGAAAAGCAGAGGGCAGAAACACCGAAATCAGGACCAGCGTGATGCCGACGATAGGCGCGAATAACTGATTCATGGCGCTGATGGCCGCATCATGCCCCGTCATTCCGCGCTCAATATTATGCGCGGCGCCCTCAACCACGACGATGGCATCGTCGACGACGATTCCGATCGCGAGCACGATCGCAAACAGGGTCGAGATATTGACCGTGAACCCAAGCGCCGCCATCGCCGCAAAGGCACCGATGATCGTGACAGGCACGGTGGTTGCCGGTACGAGCATCGCGCGCCAGTCCTGAAGGAAGATCAGGATCACGACCAGCACGAGCAGACCCGCCTCAATCAGTGTCTTGTATACCTCGTTGATCGAGGCCGACACGAACTTGGTGGTGTCGAACGGGGTATCGTACCTGATATCCTGCGGGAAGGCCTTCGCCAGCTCGACCATCTTCCGTTCGACGGTCTTCTTGACGTCGAGTGCGTTGGCGCCGGGAGACTGGAAAACGCCGATGCCTGCCGCAGGCTTTCCATTGAGGGAGAAGATCTGGCTATAGGTCTGGGCACCGAGTTCGACCCGGCCGACATCCCTCACCCGCGTAACATTGCCATTATCGCCTGTTTTGACAATGACGTCTTCGAACTGACTCGTATCGTCGAGCCTGCCATTGATGTCCAAGGTATACTGAAACGCCTGGCCGGCGGGCGCCGGAGGCATTCCGACTTGTCCTGCCGTCACCTGCTGGCTCTGCTGCTGGATCGCCTGGATGACGTCCTGAGGCATCAATCCGCGCACCTGCAGCTTATTGGGGTCGAGCCAGACCCGCATTGAATACTGGCCGGCTCCGAAAACGGTGACATTGCCGACGCCCGATAGACGCGACAGTTCGTCCTTGATGTTGATGGTAGCGTAGTTGCTCAGAAACAGGCTGTCATAGGTGGCGTTCGGCGACGTCAACGTTACAAACAGAAGAACGGCCGTCGACTTCTTCTGGACGGTCACACCTTGATTCTGGACCGCCTGAGGCAATGACGAGAGCGCGCTCGAAACCCGATTCTGGACGAGCACTTGCGCGAAGTTGAGGTCGGTCCCGATCTTGAAGGTGACTGTCAGCGAATAAGTGCCGTCCGCACTGCTGAAGGACTGCATGTAGAGCATATCCTCGACACCATTGACTTGCTGCTCAATCGGCAGCGCTACGGTATCGACGACGGTCTTTGCGCTTGCGCCGGGGTAGCGCGTCGTGACCTGGACGGTTGGCGGCACGACATCGGGGTATTGCGCGACGGAGAGGCGGAACAGGCAGACCGCGCCGATCAGGATCATCAAGATCGCGATGACGTTGGACAGGACCGGCCGCTCGATGAAGAATTTTGAGATCATGACGGGTCCTATTTGGTCGGGGGCTGAGACTCGACCTTCTTCTGCTGCGGATTGACCTTCTGTCCGGGAATGGCACGCAACAGTCCCGCGACGATCACTTGATCATCAACTTTCAACCCGCTTGTGATGACGCGGAGATCGCCATCAAGGGGGCCGGTCTGAACCTTACGCTGCTCGACCACGTTCTCTCCATTCACGACGAGTACGTAACGGCCGGCTTGATCGCTGCCCAAGGCGACATCAGGGACCAACAGCGCGTCCTTCTGCTGTTCTATCGGGACGCGGATGCGAACATAATAGCCCGGCAGCAATACTCTGTCGGCATTGGGGAGAACGCCGCGAACCGCCAGTGTCCCCGTCGACTGGTCGATGGTTGGCGCGATGTAATCGAGCTTTCCCCTATGCGGGTAACCAGTCTCGGTCTGCAGGCCGACTTCGATCGGCACCTGCCTGAAATTCTCGCCTGTCAATCCCAGCTTGCGTGCGTCCTCCCGGATACGCAACACGTCGCGCTCGTTCACGTTGAAATTTACGTAGATCGGATCGAGCGCCACGATCGTCGCCAGTTGGGTCGGTGATGCTACGCCAACAAGCTCACCGACAGACTGGAGATGGGCCGTCACGATCCCGTCAAACGGCGCGACAACGTTGGTGTAGCCGAAGTTAACCTGGGCGATCTTGGTATTGACCTCGGCTTGCTGCAAATTCGCCTGAGCGTTATCGCGAGCCGCAGTCGACTGTTCGAGCGTCGCCTGGGAGGCGACCTGCCGCGAAACCAGGTCGGACTGACGCTTGAAATCAGCACTGGCCTGTTTCAAGGAGGCTTGCGCACCAGCTTCAGCGGCTTGCGCCTGCTCAAGCTTCAATTTGTACGTCTCCGGTTCGATCGTAAATAGCGTGGTCCCTTCCTTGACCAAGGCGCCGTCCTGATAGCTGATCGACTGCAGGACACCTTGCACGCGCGCCACCAGGTCGACACTCTTGATCGCGGCGGTATTTCCAGTCGCTTCGAGATAACGGGTAATACTGCGTTGTACGGGCAGCGAGACTTCCACCTTTGGCGGCGGAGGCTGGACAAAGCTATTTTGCTCGCAAGCCACCAGAAGCGTGGACGCAAATAATACAGCTACAATCCGCAAGGCGGATATAACGCTTTGCGTCAGGCTCATTACCGAACTCCCGAATGAAGCAGCTTGAAATAATTTAGAGTTCTGGAAATTTCTTCTTACAACCGTCGAATAGCAAGATCTCACTTGCTATGGTACAAAAAAAATAAAATAATAACTATCGTTTCTTTGAGACTCTTTTTCGAAACAAATTCGGACAACGATTTCGATACTGGCGAAGGAATTAGGGAAATGATCAACAGCGAAATTGCGTCCCGTCTAGCGGCCCTGGCGATCTCGGCCGCTCTGTCCGTTGCAATGAATACCCTGGCACTTGCTCAAGCGCCCACGGATGCTCAGCGGAACGCTATCCGCTCTGCGTGCCGCGCCGATTACGAAGCCCATTGCGCCAGCGTCCCTTCCGGCGGCGCGGCCTCGCTGCAATGCCTTCAGAAGAACTTGCAGAGCCTGTCATCGAACTGTCAGACGGCAGTGCGTGCGGTCGACACGGCGGCTGCGCCCAAGGCCGACGCAACGCCGAAGACCAAACCAGCGGCTGCCGGTGCAAAACCGGCTGCCAAGTCGACCGCTCCAAAGGAGGCGGCCGCCACGAACGCCACGAAGCAGCCAACCAATGCTCAGATCTCAGCCGTACGCACGGCCTGCCGTTCGGATTACATGAAGGTCTGTTCTGGAGTCCCGACCGGCGGCGCGCCAGCCCTGCAATGTCTTGAAAAGAATAAGGCGAAAGTTTCCACAAGCTGCCAGCAAGCTGTCAACGCGGCATCCGGAGGCGAAGCTGCGGCGTCAACTGACGCGGCAGGCGCCGCGGCAACAACCGCTCCGGCGGCTCTCGCTCTGCGGCCGCTACGTCCGCGAGAAGAACTAAGGATGTTGCGATCAGCCTGCGGCGGCGACGCCCAAACGCTATGCAGCGGCATTGCCGCCGGCGGTGGCCGCATCGCCCAATGTCTCGCCAGCAATGCATCGTCTCTTTCCCCGGCTTGCAGAACTGTGCTTGAGCGATTTGGATCGCGGTAGGCATTTGAAGCTGGCGATACAATCGCATTCATTCGCCGCGGAAGGCCAGGATCAGCTGAATCATTCGGATCGAAAGCATAACATAACAAAGCGACATCGCGATTTGATAAGCGACGTGCCAGCTGAGCTTTGCGAGTTTGGAAAAGCCATCGACGAAGTTAAGGATGAGGAGAGCTATCCCGAACAACTCGATGCCCCTTCCGACCAGGTTGTGGCGGAGATAGCCGAAAAGGACGATAAAGGGTTCGTTGCTGCTCGAGACATGCGTTCCTGCCGACACAACGAGCGTCCCGATGATCATCTTCTCGAGGTGTTCGAATATTTCCTTGGCGGCTCGCTCAACGCGCTCGAAGTAGAACGCAAGCCATCTATTTTTGATGTCCCTCATACTTTCCTCATCGAAAGGTGAAGTTGAAGCGGTTGAAGCGCCTGCCAGTACAGTGGCTCAGCAGTCAAGAAGAAAGAACTCAGTAACAGGAATTATTTTCGGGAAGAAAAATCGATGCTGCGGATGATGCTGGTCACAGGGCGTTTTATACGCTTCTCAAGCGAGCTTTGCTCAGGGGGTGACAGCAGCCCAGCGTACTGGGGTGTATGGGAAAAGCTTTGCAAGGGCGTGACATCGGGCAGCGGGGCCAGATCATCGCTTGTCTTGCACGTGACGGCTGGCGTCAACTTGCAAGAAGGTGTAGGACTGCGCCGAAAAGAAGCGAGCCCTCTCTGTCGAAACGGATCAGTTATTTTTTAACGGCGCTGCCGTATTCGTTCATCATCAATAGCATTGAAAAACGGGAGCCTACTATGCGTCCATTGTTGCTTGTTGCTTGTGCTTTCGTCGCGTTTGCCGCCACCATGACCCTCGAATCGAAGGATGCCAACGCGGTCGTATGTGCCCACGGCGTTTATCGTGCAGGGTGCGCCGGATATCGAGGCGCTGTTGTCGTGCGTCGGCCAGTTGCAGCGCCCGTCGTCGCACCCGCTGTCAGGGCGGCACCAGTTCGTACCTGCCGAACCGTGTGGGCAAACGGTGTCAGAGTTCGTCGCTGCTACTATTAGCATTGCGTTGACGTCGTCGGTGCCGGCTGCTTGCGTTTGACGCAAGGTGCAAGCGGGCATCGGCTTCTTGATGGAGTTGCCTGCCTTATCCATCAGCAGCGCATAGACCCAGACGACGAGCACATCGTCGGGCTGATCGGGAAAATGCGGCTGACGGTTGGAGGTGACGCTGAGCACCCAGTTTGAATCGGTGAAGGTAATGATGCCGCCGGTGACGGTCCTGCCCGAATAGGGATCGTTGACCGACAGCTCCTTCAGCTTTTCCACGAACGGCGACGGCTTGCAGGTGAGCGTGACCGACTCCCACATCGACTTTGCGGTATCGCCGTAGAATTTTTCCGGTTTGCCGAAGACGAGAAACTTTTTTGCGAGATTCTTCCACAATGCCCAGTCGCTTGTGTCTCCGGGCTCATGCTGTCCGCGTTCGAGCACCGGCGTCGTATTCATATCGCCATAGGCGGTGCCTTCGGTCATTGACCCCGTGAGCGCGAACACCACGTCGTTCGCGCCGACGATGATGACATCATCCTTGCCGTCGATATTCGCGCGGATCGCCGTGACCGTGCGCGTCTCGCCTTCGGTCCTGAAGTCGAGGTCATAGGCACGCGTGCCGAACTGGACCTTGACGCCTCGCTTCTTGAGGTGATCGACCAGCGGCCACACGAAGCTGTCATATTGGTTATATTTGGGAGACCAGCGCCGACATGTCCTTGAACCCGTCGAGCGAATCGAGAAGGCGGTGCATGTAGAGCTTCATCTCGAGCAGGCTCTGCTAGAGCATTTTTGGATTGATCTGACTCGTATGAGGATTCACGGCGTGTTTTTTCCGGTTCAGGATTTGTAGGTTCTGATTCGGAGGTGGCGATGACACGGGCCTATTCGTCAGATTTGCGGGAGCGGGTGATTGGTGCGGTATTGGGCGGACTTTCGGCAACCTCGGTGGCCAAGGTCTTTTCGGTGAGCGCCAGCAGCGCAATCAAATGGGTCCGGCAGTGGCGCATTGACGGGCGAACGGCACCGAGCCCGGTTCGCGGTCATCGTCGCGCGGTTCTCGAGCCCCACGCCGCATGGCTGCTCGGCCTGATTGGGGCACAAGCGGACCTCACGCTTGAAGAAGTCCGGGCTCTGCTGCGCGAGCGCGGGATCACGGTCAGCGTGGCAACCGTGCGGAGCTTCTACGATCGGCACGGCATCAGCTTCAAAAAAAAGCGTTTACGCGACCGAGCAGGATCGACCCGACGTGGCAATGGCACGCGAGGCCTGGAAAGCGCAACAGGGGTTGCTTGATCCCGCGCGTCTCGTCTTCATTGATGAGACCGGCACCTCGACCAACATGGCGCGATTGCGTGGCCGCTGTCGCCGCGGCCAACGTCTGATCGGCAAGGTGCCGCACGGTCACTGGAAGATCACCACTTTCGTGGCCGCGTTGCGCCACCACGCCATGACCGCCCCCTTCGTCATCGACGAACCGATGAATAGCGAGATTTTCCGCGCCTACCTGGAACGATGCCTGGTTCCGGCCCTGAAGCCAGGTGACATCGTGGTGATGGACAATCTGCCCGCCCACAGGAACGACGATGTCCGACAAATCATCGAGGCCGCTGGCGCGCAGTTGCGCTATCTCCCGCCGTACTCGCCCGACCTTAACCCGATCGAAATGGCGTTCGCCAAGCTTAAGGCCCATCTGCGAAACGCCGCCGAGCGATCAATCCCCGCACTCTCGGACAGGATCGGATCAATCCTCAATCTCTACTCGCCCCAGCAATGCAAAAACTTCTTCAAAAACGCCGGCTATGCGTAATCTCAATCCAAAAATGCACTAAGGCGCGTGGGGATTCATCTTGAATTAATGACGGCGGCGGCGAGATAGA
>CAZOOO010000014.1:0-27331 GCA_964581435.1 uncultured Hyphomicrobiales bacterium
GGCGGGCCGAACATCACCATGTTCCGCGGCGTCGGTCCCCGATGGGAATGCGCCGCCGGCTCGGTGTGATGATAGGCCTCCACCTCGACGATAACGCCGCCGACGCCGTCGACCAGCAGGGTCGCGCCGATCAGCTCAGGAGCCACGTCAAGCACGCTGCGCCCGAAAAACGCGCGCTGGAGCGGCTCGCCGAGAGCAGGTGGATTTGGGCTGTCGGATACCTGGGGTAATGTCATTTGCGGTCGGGATCGAGGTGAGCCTGAGGGTCGGGGGAATATGTTACATATCCGGCTGATCTGGCGAAGCGGGTTGCAGCCTCGTGCCGCGCGGACTAACTAAAGTCTCTTGCAGAACGGATCATCCATGGTCGTCATTCTCGATACGGTTTCCGCCCATCCGGTCCGGCCGCGGCATCCGGAGAAGGCCAACCGGCCGGATGCGTTGTCGCCGCCGAAACCCGACTGGATTCGCGTGCGCGCGCCGAACACGCGCGGCTATGCGGATACGCGCCGGATCGTCAAGGAGAACGGACTGGTCACCGTATGCGAGGAGGCGGGCTGCCCGAACATCGGCGAGTGCTGGGACAAGAAGCACGCCACCTTCATGATCATGGGCGACACCTGCACCCGCGCCTGCGCCTTCTGCAACGTCAAGACGGGAATGCCCGGCGCGCTCGAGTCGTCCGAGCCCGAATATGTCGCCGAGGCGACGCGCAAGCTGGGCCTGGCGCACGTCGTCGTCACCTCGGTCGATCGCGACGATCTCGACGACGGCGGCGCGGAGCATTTCGCGCGAACCATTCGCGCGATCCGCGAGCGCTGCCCGGCGACGACGATCGAAATCCTGACGCCTGATTTTTTGCGCAAGGACGGCGCGTTGGAAAAAGTCGTGGCGGCGAAGCCCGACGTCTTCAACCACAATCTCGAAACCGTGCCGTCGCGCTATCTCACCGTGCGGCCCGGCGCGCGCTATTTCCACTCCATCCGCCTGTTGCAGCGGGTGAAGGAGATCGATCCGACGATCTTCACCAAGTCGGGAATCATGGTCGGGCTCGGCGAGGAGCGTCACGAGGTCTTGCAGGTGATGGACGACCTGCGCTCGGCGGATGTCGACTTTCTCACCATAGGGCAATATCTCCAGCCGACCCGCAAGCATCACGCCGTGATGCGCTACGTGACGCCGGAGGAGTTTTCCGGCTACGAGACCGTCGCCTACGCCAAGGGCTTCCTGATGGTGTCGGCAAGCCCGCTGACGCGTTCGTCGCATCACGCCGGCGAGGATTTTGTCCGGCTGCGGGCGGCGCGTGAAGCGGTGCGTTAGCCCTTGGCCATGCAACGGGTTCTCGTCATGGGGTGCTCAGGCTCCGGCAAGTCGACGTTGGGGCAAGCGTTGGCGCGGCAAATCGAAGTGCCCTACGTCTCGCTTGATGCGCTTTATTGGCAGCCTGGCTGGAAGCCGTCGGATGATGCGATTTTCGACCCCAAAGTCGCGGCAGAAGCAGCAAAGCCGACCTGGGTGATCGACGGCAACTATGTGCGTCATGCCGGCGAGTTGCGTCGTGCCCGCGCTGATACGGTTATCTGGTTCGATCTGCCGCGATGGGTATGTCTATCCCGCGTTCTTTCCCGCATCGCGCGCACCTACGGCACGGTGCGTTGCGACATGGCCGCGGGGTGTCCCGAGCAGTTCGATCTCGAATTTCTCCGCTATATATGGACGTTTAGGACCAGGCAGCGGCCCCGACTGCTCAGTTATTTCGCTGGATTGCGCGACGATCAGCGGCTCATCACCATTCGGCGAGATGGCGATGCGCGCGCCGTGCTGACGCAGGCTGGGGCGTAGATGCCCGAATTCCGCACCAAGCGTCGCGTCGCCCACAGCGCCGAGAACATGTTCGCGCTCGTCGCCGACGTCGAGCGCTATCCGGAATTCGTGCCGCTGTGCAGCGCGCTCAAGGTGCGCCAGCGCACGCCGAAAGCCGACGGCAAGGAAGTCGTCGTCGCCGATATGACCGTCTCGTTCAAGCTGGTGCGCGAGACCTTTACGAGCAAAGTGACACTGGATCGGCCGAACCTCAATATCTTCGTCGAATATCTGCGTGGGCCGTTCAGCCATATGGAGAACCGCTGGACCTTTGACCCCAAGCCGGATCAAGGCTGCGATGTCGGGTTTTTCATCACCTATGAGTTCAAGAGCCGGATGCTGGCGATGCTGATGGGCGCGATGTTCGACGCCGCGTTCCAGCGCTTTGCAGCGGCATTCGCGAAGCGCGCCGACGCTGTCTACGGTCCGCCGAAGGTGGTGAGCTGACGCGATAGCTTTCTCAGGTTTTCTTCGGCGAAGGTTTTACCGGTCCTGTGGTGCGCCGCCGTTCGGACGTACGACGCGCCGGCGTCCGCGCCGCCCGCGGCCGCAATCGGCTGACGCTTTCGCGGCGGACTTTCGCAGGCGGCTTCGGGCCGCGCGCCAATTCCATGAGCATCCGCAGGGCTTCGACGACCGAACGTTGCCGTACGCGACTCCGGCCGATGGCGCCGAAGCGGCATTCGCGATGGATCAGCCGGCCGTCACGCGCTGCGGCCGCGAAATGAACAAGGCCCACGGGCTTGCCCGGCGTCGCGCCGCCGGGACCCGCGATTCCAGTGATGGCGACGGCAAAATCCGTGCCCGCGCGTTCCAGCGCGCCGACGGCCATCGCGGTTGCGGTCTCCTTGCTGACCGCGCCGAAACTGTCGAGAGTGATCGGTTTGACGCCAAGCATCGCGCGCTTGGCGTCGTTGGAATAGGTGACGAAACCGCGATCAATGACGTCCGAGGAGCCGGGAATCTCGGTCAGCGCTCCGGCGACCAGTCCGCCGGTGCAGGATTCGGCCGTTGCGACGGTGAGCTTGCGCATCCGGCAAATGTCGAGCAGCGAACGCGACAGGGCGCGAATGTCGCTGCCGCTCATGTCAGGTGTCCCAGCCCTTGTCGTTCCAGGGCAGGCGGATCGTGGCGCTGGCAGTCGCCGCAATTCCTTCCTCGCGCCCGGTGAAGCCGAGCCGTTCGCTGGTCGTCGCCTTCACGGCGATGCGCGAGATCGCGACCCCGGTGATATCAGCGATGCGGGCGCGCATCCGGTCGCGCAGGGGCCCGATCTTCGGCTGCTGGCATATCATGGTGACCTCGAGATTGGCGATGCGGCCGCCGCGCGCCGTAACCCGGTCGACAGCATATTTCAGAAACCTGTCGGACGCCGCGCCCTTCCACTGCGGATCGCTGGGCGGGAAATGCGAGCCGATATCGCCGTCCGCGAGCGCTCCGAGAATGGCATCGACCAGCGCGTGCAAACCGACGTCGCCATCGGAGTGCGCCAGGAAGCCGCGCGTGTGCGGCACCTTCACGCCGCACAGCATAATGTGATCGCCGTCGCCGAAGGCGTGCACGTCGTAGCCGGTGCCGGTCCTGATGTCGCCGAGAGCGGCCGCGAGGCGCGCTTCCTCGCGCACGAAATCTTCGGGAGTGGTCAGTTTCATGTTCGCAGCATCGCCCTCGAATGTCGCCACCGTCAATCCCACCCACTCGGCGAGCGCGGCGTCGTCGGTGAAATCGTCGCGGCCCTCGCGCGCCGCACGGCGATGCGCATCGAGGATCATATCGAAATGGAACGCCTGGGGCGTCTGCGCGATCCGCAACGTTGCGCGATCCGGGGTCGCATTGACGGCACCCGATGCGTCGACCTGCTTGATGGTGTCGGTCACCGGAATGACGGGCACCGCCGCGCCGGTTCTGTCGGCGGCGTCGATCGCGCGCGTGATCAGCGCCGGTGTTACGAACGGGCGGGCAGCGTCGTGAATCAAGACGATGTCCGGCGCATCGGCCGCCAGCTCCTCAAGGCCGGCGCGAACGGAAGCCTGGCGCGTGGCGCCGCCATTCGTCGGCGGGCGATAGCGGAATCCGGCAGCGGCCTGATTGAACATCGAAAGGTCGTCGGGATTGAGCACCGGCTGGACCGCGAAGACGTCGGGGTGATTACAGAACGTGTCCATGGCCCGCGAAATCACGGTCCGTCCGCCGACGGTCCGGTATTGCTTGGGACCTCCAGCGCCGGCGCGGAGGCCGCGGCCCGCGGCGACAATAATGGCGGCAGTTCGTTTTGAGGTGGGCATCGGACTCGCTGTGAAGGAATCAGGTTGTTTGAGCAGGGCCCTTACCATGACGGTAGCAAAAACAGCAGTCCCGGCGGGGTGGTGAATTATTCGCCGTAGCGCAGTTGCAAGATGCCGGGAACTGTCTATTGTGTAGGCATAAATCTTGTTTGCCTAATAAATAAGCTGACTAGAACGGCAACGACGGAATAGTTGAGCCATGAGTACGAGCCCGGCAGGTCCTGCTCCGACATCAGGCCTCAGGCCATTCGCGGTTGGAGGTATTTCCATCTGCAACCGCGTTCTTCTCGCGCCGATGTCGGGGATCACCGACCGGCCGTTCCGGCGTCTTGCGGAATCGCTCGGGGCAGGACTCGTCGTTTCCGAAATGACCGCCAGCGACGATCTCGTCCGCGGACGTCCCATGTCCGTGCTCCGCTGCGAAGCCACCGGTCACGGGCCGCACGTCGTTCAGCTTGCCGGCTGCGAGATACGCTGGATGGAGGAAGGAGCGCGGATCGCCGAGGCGGCCGGCGCCGACATCATCGACATCAACATGGGTTGTCCCGCCCGCCATGTGACAGGCGGCCAGTCGGGTTCGGCCTTGATGCGCGATCTCGACCATGCCCTTGATCTGATCGAGGCGACGGTCGGCGCGGTGAAAGTGCCGGTCACACTCAAAATGCGTCTCGGATGGGATGATCGCTCGCTCAATGCACCTTCGCTGGCGCGGCGCGCCGAATCCGCCGGCGTGCGGATGATCACGGTTCACGGCCGCACGCGCTGCCAGTTCTACAAGGGCCGCGCCGACTGGCAGGCGGTGCGGGCGGTGAAGCAAGCGGTCCGCATTCCCGTCGTCGTCAACGGCGACATCACCTCGTTCGACGCGGCCGTCGCCGCGCTGGAGGCGTCGGGGGCCGATGCCGTCATGGTGGGACGCGGCGCCCAGGGCCGCCCCTGGCTGCCGTGTCAAATCGGGCGGCGGCTCGAAACCGGCATCGAGGAACCCCATCCTTCGCTCGTGGATCAGTCGGCGTATATCCGCACGCTCTATGACGACCTGCTCCTGCATTACGGCCTGCGCGTAGGGCTTCGTCATGCGCGAAAGCATCTCGGCTGGGCGCTCGAAACGGCGGCGGCGCTTCATGCCGTGCCGGCACCGGCCTTGAAGATGTGGCGGAAGAAAATTCTGACGGCCGACGATCCGGACGGCGTGCAGCGGTCACTGGCGGATGCGTTCGAGGATTTCGCGTGGAGGGCTGCGGCATGAGGTCGACGGCGCAGCGTCCGCGCGTCGCGCATGACGATGGCGAGGCCATTCTCAACGCGCTGCCAAACCCCGTGCTGCTGGTCGCACCCGACGGCCGGATCGTCGACGCCAACATGGCGGCCGAGTCCTTCTTCGACATGTCGAAGCAGTTCCTGCAACGCGAGCCGCTGAAACAGCTTATCCCCTTCGGCAGTCCGCTCCTGCCCCTGATCGACCAGGTTCGCGACAGCGGTGCGCCTGTCAACGAGTTCAGGGTCGATCTCGGCACGCCGAGGATCGGCCGCGACCGTCAGGTCGATCTGCATGTCGCGCCGGTTGCGGAACGGCCCGCTCACGTCGTCGTGATGATCCAGGAGCGCACCATCGCCGACAAGATGGATCGGCAGTTGACCCACCGCAGCGCGGCGCGCTCGGTGACTGCACTTGCGGCCATGCTCGCGCACGAGATCAAGAACCCGCTCTCCGGCATTCGCGGCGCGGCGCAGCTTCTCGAACAGGGGGCGACGCCGGACGACCGAATGCTGACCCGACTGATCTGCGACGAGGCCGACCGCATCGTCACGCTGGTCGACCGCATGGAGATATTCGGCGACGAGCGGCCGATGAGGCGGGAAGCGGTCAACATTCATGCGGTGCTCGATCATGTCAAACGGCTCGCGCAGTCGGGCTTCGCGCGAAATGTCAGGTTCTCCGAGGATTACGATCCGTCGCTTCCGCCGGTTCTCGCCGATCGGGATCAACTGGTTCAGATCTTCCTGAACCTCGTCAAAAATGCCGCCGAAGCCGTTTCCGATCTGGGAGAAGAGGGAGATATCCAGTTCACGACCGCATTCCGTCCCGGCCTCCGTCTGTCCGTGCCGGGCAAGACATCGCGCGTGTCGCTGCCGCTGGAGTTTTGCGTCAAGGACAACGGTCCCGGCGTAGCGGAGGATCTGCTCCCCAATCTGTTCGATCCGTTCGTAACCACCAAGCAGACCGGAAGCGGACTCGGCCTCGCGCTGGTCGCCAAGATCGTAGGGGATCACGGCGGCATCGTCGAGTGCGAGTCGCAGCCGCGCAAGACCACATTCCGGATTCTGCTGCCGATGTTCGATTCCAGTCAGGTACGCCAGCTTGGCAATGACGCTGCCGCGTCCGGAATTCCGTCACGCGCCGCACGCCATCCAGCATGAGGACAACATGTCTCCAGCCAACATACTTGTCGCCGATGACGACGGAGCCATCCGCACGGTGCTCAATCAGGCGTTGTCGCGTGCCGGCTATGACGTGCGCCTGACGGGTAATGCCGCAACGCTGTGGCGATGGGTCAGCCAGGGCGAAGGAGATATCGTCATCACCGACGTGGTAATGCCGGACGAGAACGCTTTCGATCTGCTGCCGCGCATCAAGAAAATCAGGCCGAACCTGCCGGTCATCGTGATGAGCGCGCAGAACACTTTCATGACGGCGATCCGCGCTTCCGAGCGCGGTGCGTATGAATATCTACCCAAGCCGTTCGATCTCAAGGAGCTGATCGCGATCGTCAGCCGCGCACTCGCCGAGCCGAGGGAGCGCGCGGCCAGCCGCGGCGACGAGAACGAATGCGATTCCCTTCCGTTGATCGGCCGATCCCCTGCCATGCAGGAAATCTACCGTGTGCTGGCGCGCCTGATGCAGACGGAGCTGACCGTGATGATTTCCGGCGAGTCCGGCACCGGCAAGGAGCTGGTCGCGCGCGCGCTTCACGACTACGGCAAGCGTCGCAACGGTCCCTTCGTCGCCGTCAATATGGCGGCGATTCCCCGCGACCTTATCGAATCGGAGTTGTTCGGTCACGAACGCGGCGCATTTACGGGTGCGAACGCCCGCGCGTCGGGCCGTTTCGAGCAGGCCGAAGGAGGGACTCTCTTTCTCGACGAAATCGGCGATATGCCGATGGAAGCGCAGACACGTCTGCTCCGCGTGCTTCAACAGGGTGAATATTGCACCGTCGGAGGCAGGACTGCCATCAAGACGGACGTCCGCATCGTCGCGGCAACCAATAAGGATCTTCGCGTCCTGATCCAGCAGGGACTGTTTCGCGAGGATCTGTTCTTCCGCCTCAACGTCGTGCCGCTGCGACTGCCGCCGCTGCGCGAACGCATCGAGGACCTGCCGGATCTGATCCGGCACTTTTTCATACTCGCCGAAAAGGATGGGCTGCCGCCCAAGAAGCTGGACGCGCTCGCGCTCGAGCGCTTGAAGCGGCACCGCTGGCCCGGCAACGTCCGGGAACTGGAAAACCTGGCGCGCAGGCTTGCCGCGCTTTACCCGCAAGATATCATCACCGGCCCGGTGATCGATGGCGAACTTGCATCGCCTGCGGCGGCGTCCGGAATTGACGGACATGGTATCGAAGGTCTCGGCGGCGCCGTCGAGATGTATCTGTCGTCGCTTTTCTCCGGCTCCCCGAACGGGCTCCCGCCGCCCGGCTTGTACCACCGCGTTCTCAGGGAGGTCGAGGTCCCGCTTTTCACCGCTGCGCTGGCCGCAACCCGTGGCAACCAGATACGGGCAGCCGACCTTCTGGGCTTGAACCGCAATACGCTCCGCAAGAAAATTCGTGATCTGGGTATCCAAGTCTACCGGTCCGGCGGGTAGGAGCGGGTCTTAACTCAAGGCAGTTTTCCACTACTTACGATCGAATCGATGCCCCGATCACTCGTTTTCCGGGTTGCGCGTGATACGAGCGCCGCGGAAATGTCCCAATTGTGCAACATTGTTGTATGAATGCATCAGTTCGCTGGTATGACCGACTCCAGCCCAAACGCTCAACTTGTCGCGGATGACCAGAGCAGACACGCCGGTTACATCACACGATCTGACACTCGCCGAGCCGCGCGGCTGGACCATGCGCCGGCTATTGGCGCCGATCGCGATCGGCCTGGCGTTGCTGTCGGCATTCCTGACGTTTGTGGTTTTGGTCGGTCTCACGCCGATCGAGCCGACCCACCGGGTCGTCATCGCGTTTCTGATGGTCGACGCCGGCATTATCCTTTTGCTCGTAGGCATTATCGCCCGCGAGGTCTGGAGTGTCGTGCAGGCACGCCGCCGGGGGCGCGCCGCGGCGAAGCTGCATGTTCAGGTCGTCGGTCTGTTTTCGATCATTGCCGTGCTGCCGGCGGTCGTGGTTTCGGTCGTCGCCAGCGTCACGATCGATCGCGGACTCGACCGTCTGTTTTCAGGGCCGATCAAGGAGGTCATTGAAAACTCACGGATCGTTGCGCACGCCTATGCGAACGAGCACGCCCAACTCATTCGCGGTGATATCCTCGGCATGGCCAACGATATTTCCAACGCCCGGCCGCTATACGATCAGGACCGCGAGACATTTCTCGACCTGCTGACATCGAGCGCCAAGGCCCGCAACCTTCCGGGCGCCATGTTGATCGACAAGGAAGGCCGACTGCTCGTATCGGCGCAAACCGGCATCAAGCGAGCCTACGACACACCGAACCCCGACATTCTCAAGAACGTGAACGAGGACGATCCGCAGATCGCGCTGATTCCGGAGGCAAATTATGTCGCCGCCGTCATTCGCCTGCGCGCGTTTCAGGACACCTTCCTTTACGTCGCAAGGCTGCTCGATCCCTACGTCGTCGCGCAACTGAAACAGACCGAGTCGAGCATTGCCGAATACGCCACGATCGAGGCCCGCCGGCTCGGCATCCAGGTGGCGCTCGCGCTGATGTTCGCGGTCATCGCGCTGACCATTCTGATGGCGTCGGTGTTGCTCGGCCTGAACTTCGCGGACCGGTTCGTTGCACCCGTCCGACGCCTGATGAACGCAGCCAACCTCGTGTCCACCGGCGACCTGAACGTTCAGGTGCCCGTCCTGAAATCCGAAGGAGACCTGGCGCAGCTCGGTGAAACGTTCAACAAGATGACGGCGGAGTTGCGAACCCAGCGCGACGAACTCGTCAGCGCGAGCGGTCTGATCGACAGCCGGCGCCGTTTCATCGAAGCGGTCTTGTCATCGGCCAGCGCCGGCATCATCGGCGTCGACGGCGCCAACACCATCCGCATCCTGAACCGCTCGGCGGAGAAGCTGATCGGCCATTCCGAATCGGAAACGCTGGGGCACCCGTTGTCCGAGGTGATCCCCGAGCTGAGCGAAGTCATGCAGACGGCGAGGGAAGGGACGCAACGGCTGGTGCAGAGCCAGATCACCCTCAATCGCGACGGCAATGAGCGCAATATCTCGGTGCGCGTCAGTGCCGAGCAAACCAGTCAATCGCGGGACAGCTACATCATCACGCTGGACGATATCACGGAGCTCGTGACCGCGCAGCGCACGTCGGCATGGGGCGACGTGGCGCGACGAATCGCTCATGAAATCAAGAATCCGTTGACGCCGATCCAACTGTCGGCCGAACGCATCCGCCGCAAATTCGGCAAGGCGATCACCCAGGATAAGACAATCTTTGAGCAGTGCACCGATACGATCGTGCGTCAGGTCGAGGATATCAGGCGGATGGTCGATGAGTTTTCGCGTTTCGCGCGAATGCCGAAGCCTGTGATGGAAGGAGAGGATGTCGCCGATACGGTCCGCCAGACAGTCTTTCTCATGCGTGTCGGACATCCCGAGATCGATATCGAAGCCGACATCAGGCAAGAACCGATGCGCGCGCAGTTTGACCGGCGGCTGATCTCGCAGGCGCTGACCAATATCATCAAGAACGCGGCCGAAGCCATCGAAGTCGTGCCGCCGGAGGTGCTCGGAAAGGGCCGGATCGACATCATCGCCGCGCAGGAAGAAGACGACATCATCATTGACGTGATCGACAATGGTGTCGGCTTACCGAAAGTCGCGCGCGCGCGGCTGCTGGAGCCTTACGTGACGACACGCGAGAAAGGTACCGGCCTTGGTCTTGCGATCGTGGGGCGCGTCCTGGAAGACCATGGCGGAAAACTCGAGCTCAATGATGCTTCGGCGATCAGGCCGGAAGCGCGGGGAGCCTGGATGCGGTTGCGGTTTGCAGCAACGGGGCCAGCGAATGCGGGAACCATTGGAGATGATGGAGCGACTAACGGGGATACCCTGACCGGAGAAGATACAAAGACTGAGGTTGCTACCGGCGGCTGACGAGGCGGATCCAATTCATGGCACACGACATTCTGATTGTTGACGACGAGGCGGACATTCGCGACCTCGTCGCGGGCATCCTGGAAGACGAGGGTTTCACGACCCGAACCGCGCGCAACAGCGATGAAGCGCTTGCGGAGGTTTCAAGCCGCCGTCCGCACATGGTGTTTCTCGACATCTGGTTGCAAGGCAGCAAGCTCGACGGGCTGCAACTGCTCGAAATGATCAAGCAGGACAGTCCCGATCTGCCGGTCGTCATGATCTCCGGTCATGGCAACATCGAAACGGCGGTCGCGGCCATCAAACGCGGCGCTTACGACTTCATTGAAAAGCCGTTCAAGGCCGACCGCCTGATTCTGGTGGCGACGCGTGCGCTTGAAACCTCACGTCTCAAGCGCGAGGTTCGTGAATTGAAGCAGCTTGCGCCTGCGGCAAGCACACTGGTCGGGCGTTCGCCATGCATGAACCAGCTTCGGCAAACCATCGAGCGCGCGGCGAAAGCCAACAGCCGCATCATGATCGTCGGCCCGTCCGGAGCCGGCAAGGAACTGGCGGCGCGAACGCTTCACAATCAGTCGAGCCGCGCCGAGGGACCGTTTGTCGTCATCAACGCTGCTGCGATCACGCCGGAACGAATGGAGTTCGAACTGTTCGGTGTCGAGCAGATCGACGGCCAGCAACCCCGCAAGGCCGGCGCGCTCGAAGAGGCGCATGGCGGGACGCTTTTCATCGACGAAATCGGCGATATGCCGCGAGAGACCCAGAACAAGATCATGCGGGTTCTGGTCGATCAGACATTTCAACGCTCAGGCGGCGCGACCAAGGTCAAAGTGGACGTGCGCATCATTTCGTCGACAGCGCGCAACCTGGAGGAGGAGATTGCCGCGGGCAGGTTCCGTGAAGACCTCTACCATCGGCTGTCGGTGGTGCCGATCCGCGTTCCGCCCCTGTCCGAACGCCGCGAGGACATTCCCGAACTGATAGAATTTTTCATGGACCATATCTCCGCCGCGAGCGGGCTGCCGAAGCGCAAGATCGGCGACGACGCGATGGCGGTGCTGCAATCGCATGTCTGGCCGGGCAACGTCCGGCAACTCCGAAACAACGTCGAGCGCGTGATGATTTTGGCCGGCGGAGGGCCGGAGGTCATCATCACCGCGGATATGTTGCCGCAGGATGTCGGCTCGATGGTCCCGGCAATGCCGTCGGGCGTCAATGGTGAACACATCATGGGCCTGCCGCTGCGCGAGGCTCGCGAGGTTTTCGAACGCGACTATCTGATCGCCCAGATCAGCCGCTTCTCCAACAATATCTCTCGGACCGCGGAGTTCGTCGGCATGGAGCGCTCGGCGCTGCATCGCAAACTCAAGGCGCTCGGCGTCAACTAGAACTCTGGGGTGAATTTCCGGATGTCGCGCATTGCCTATGTCAACGGCCGATATCGCGATCTGCGCGATGCCTGCGTCAACGTCGAGGATCGCGGCTATCAGTTCGCCGACGGCGTTTATGAAGTCTGCGAAGTGCGCGGCGCGAAGCTGGTTGATTTTCCCCGGCACATGGCCCGATTGCAGCGGTCGCTGCGCGAGTTGCGGATCGCCGAACCGATGCCGATCGCGGCGCTCGCCGTTATTATGCGGGAAGTGGTGCGGCGGAATCGCGTGACGTACGGGATCGTGTATCTGCAGGTGACTCGTGGCGTAGCGCGGCGCGATCATGCATTTCCGCCAGACTGTGTGAAGCCGAGCGTCGTCGTCACGGCCCGTGCGCTCAATTACGAAAAAAATCGGCAAGCCGCCGCCACCGGCATCAATGTGATCACGCTGCCGGAAAATCGTTGGCCGCGGGTGGATATCAAGTCGGTGTCGCTGCTGCCCAATGTGCTGGCAAAACAGCAGGCACGCGAAAACGAAGCCCATGAGGCGTGGTATGTCGACGGCGACGGGTTCATCACCGAGGGCGCGTCGAGCAACGCCTGGATCGTGACGAGGGACGGCCGCGCCGTCACCCGGTCAGCGGACCGCGGCATTCTCGCGGGCATCACACGGGCTGTCCTCGCGGAAGTCATGAAGTCTCTTCAGATCAGGCTGGAAGAACGCCCGTTCACGCCTGCGGAAGCACGCGAGGCGGCGGAGGCGTTTGTAACTTCGGCCTCCCAGATCGTCATGCCCGTCGTGGCGATCGACGGTCAGGCGGTGGGGAACGGTCAGCCGGGTAGCATTACGAGGCGGCTTCGGGAAGAATTCCACCGCTTTTCAGCATTTTCCTGACGGTTTCTGTATATCCGGGCGAACCTATGGCCCGAACCGGCTTGCGTAACACCATACTCTGCCCTCTAATCCGGGATGCCGGGTCCGCGAGGAGGATCTCAGAGGGAGCCGGCAGCCATGAGACGCTCGGGAGGGTTGTTTCCGGCTCAAAAAAGCAAAGCCAAACTGCGGGATAACAAAAATGGCGATAGACCGCGCACAAAACCTACAGGACACTTTTCTCAACCACGTTCGCAAAACGAAAACGCCCCTGACAATCTTTCTGGTAAACGGAGTCAAATTGCAGGGAATTGTTACCTGGTTCGATAATTTCTGCCTGCTGCTGAGACGCGATGGCCATTCGCAACTGGTTTACAAACATGCGATTTCGACGATCATGCCGGGTGCTCCGATCCAGTTGTTCGAAGGCGGTGAGGACGCTCCGCTTTGAGCCAGTATTTGAAAGTTTCCTGATTGGAACCCCGCCAATTCGAGGGGAGCACCGACCCGTCGGGATCGATGCAAAGCGAGCCGACCGGACGAGCAATCGTCATCGGTCCTTATGTGCGGACGCGGGGCGGCGATGCGGAGACGCCGCGACGATCCTTGCGCCATACCGACGCCCGGCTGGATGAGGCCGCGGGCCTCGCCAGGGCGATCGACCTCCATGTGGTTCAGGCGATCGTCGCTCCGGTCAGCCAGATCAAGCCCGCGACATATCTCGGCAAGGGCAAGGTCGAAGAGCTGAAGGGCTTGATCGCCGCCGATGAAGCCAGTCTCGTGGTGATGGACTGCGCGCTGTCGCCCATTCAGCAGCGCAATCTGGAAAAGGCCTGGAGCACGAAGGTGCTGGACCGCACGGGCTTGATCCTCGAAATCTTCGGGCGCCGCGCCAAGACGAAAGAGGGTGCGCTTCAGGTCGAACTCGCCCATCTCAACTATCAGCGCAGCCGCCTGGTGCGCTCCTGGACTCACCTCGAACGGCAGCGTGGCGGCTTCGGCTTCATGGGCGGACCCGGCGAAACCCAGATCGAGGCCGACCGCCGCCTGATCGGCGATCGCATCACGCGGCTGGAAAACGAACTCAAGAAGGTGCAGGCGACGCGGCGGCTGCATCGCGCCGGGCGGCAGCGCGTGCCCTATCGCGTGGTGGCGCTCGTCGGCTATACAAACGCCGGCAAATCGACGCTGTTCAATCGATTGACGCGCGCGGAGGTTCAGGCCGCCGACATGCTGTTCGCGACGCTCGATCCCACGCTGCGCTCGCTTGCGCTGCCCCACGGCGGAAAGGCGATGCTGTCGGACACCGTCGGATTCATATCCAATCTGCCGACCCAGCTCGTCGCTGCCTTTCGCGCCACGCTGGAGGAAGTGATGGAGGCGGACGTTATCCTTCATGTTCGTGACATTTCGCATGAGGATACGCAGGCGCAGCAGCACGATGTCGAAGCGGTGTTGCATCAGCTCGGCATCGACCCCGAAGGATCGGCGCGCATGATCGAGGTCTGGAACAAGATCGATCGCTTCGATGCGGATCAGCGCAACGACCTGGAAAACGTGGCTGCACGCCGTTCGACTGATGTGCCGCGTTTTCTCGTTTCCGCCCAAACCGGCGAGGGGATCGAGACGCTGCTAGCGGCGATCGAGGATCGGCTGGCGGCAACCCGAACCACGCTGGACCTGTCGGTCGACGCCTCGGATGGCGCGGCAATCAGCTGGCTGCATCGGAACTCCGAAGTGCTCACCAAGGAACTGCGCGACGGCCGTTACGACATGACCGTCAGGGTCGATGAGACAAAACGTGACATACTCGTCAACCGGTATGGCGCGGCGCCACGTCCGCTTTAACTTTCGCTCCCGAACCAGGGCCGCGCAAGGACGGTCTTGACCGGCGGAACGTCGGACTATTCCATGTTCATCAAATCGCATGAAAGCCGCAGGAGATTTCCGTGAGCTATCAGGATACATCGCTGCTGATCGACGGAAGGTGGCGCCCCGGCGCCTCCGGCAGAACGATCGCCGTCCTCAATCCCGCGACCGAAGAACAGATCGGAACGGTCGCTCATGCCGATCGTGCCGATCTCGACGAGGCGCTTGCCGCTGCCGACAAGGGATTCAAGATCTGGCGGGCGGTCGCGCCGTTCGAGCGCGCCAGGATCATGCGTAAGGCGGCAGCCTTGCTGCGGGAGCGAGTCGAGCGCATCGCAACGCTGATGACGATGGAGCAGGGCAAGGTTCTCGCTGAAGCCAGAATCGAGACGCTGGCCGCGGCCGACGTCATCGAATGGTTCGCGGAAGAGTCCCGAAGGACGTATGGCCGTGTCATTCCGGCGCGGGGACCGGGCATCTACCAGATTGCGATCAAGGAGCCGGTCGGTCCTGCGGCGGCTTTCACGCCGTGGAATTTTCCCATCAATCAGGTCTGTCGCAAATTTTCGGCCGCGCTTGCCGCCGGTTGCTCGATTATCGTCAAGGCCCCAGAGGAAACGCCGGCGTCTCCCGCCGAACTGCTCCGCGCGTTTGTCGACGCGGGCGTGCCGGACGGCGTGATCAATCTGGTCTTCGGCGTGCCTGCAGAAATCTCCGAATATCTGATCCCGCATCCGGTCATCAGAAAAATATCCTTCACAGGCTCGACGGCGGTGGGCAAGCGGCTCGCAGCGCTCGCCGGACTGCACATGAAGCGCGCGACCATGGAACTCGGTGGTCATGCACCGGCCATCGTGTTCGATGACGCCGACATTGCAAGCGCGGTCAAGATCATCTCGGGCGCTAAATTCCGCAACGCCGGCCAGGTCTGCATCGCGCCGACGCGCCTTCTCGTGCAGGACAAGGTGTACAAGGATTTCGTCGACCAGTTCACGGAGGCCGCCAAGGCGGTTAGAGTCGGCAACGGGCTCGACCCCGATTCAACAATGGGATCGCTCGCTAATTCGCGGCGCGTTTCCGCCGTGGAAGGTTTTGTTCAGGATGCGGTCGGGAAGGGCGGCAGGCTTGCGGCGGGCGGGCATCGCGTCGGCAACAAGGGCTGTTTCTTCGAGCCGACCGTGATCACTGACGTGCCGAAGGAGGCCCGCGCCATGAACGAGGAGCCGTTCGGCCCGCTGGCGCTGATTTCGCCGTTCTCGAATTTCGACGAGGCTGCTGAAGAAGCGAACCGCCTGCCATATGGCCTCGCGTCCTATGCGTTCACCAGTACGACCAAGACGGCAACCGCCATCGGCGCTGCAATTGAGAGCGGCATGGTTGCGATCAACAATGCCGGTCTGGCCCTGCCGGAAACCCCCTTCGGAGGCGTCAAGGATTCAGGCTACGGCTCAGAGGGTGGAACGGAGGCGATGGAATCCTACCTCATCACCAAGTTCATCAGCCAGACCGGCGTATAAGTCGCGCCTTTCGCCCGGTACCTCAAGCTATTTCCTGCTGCTTCGCCTCATTCCACAACGCATCCATCTCGGCAAGGGATGCATCGTCCAGCGAACGGCCCTTCGCCGCAAGCGCCTGTTCGATGTAGGCGAACCGCCGCTCGAATTTCGCATTTGTCGCACGGAGAGCCGTTTCGGGATCAGCGTTGACGTGCCGCGCGAGGTTGACCAGTGCGAACATCAGGTCGCCGGTCTCGGATGCGATGTCGGATTTGTCACCGCGATCCAGCGCCGCCTCGATCTCGTCGGCCTCCTCGCGAATCTTGTCGAGTACGGCCCGAGGGTCGTTCCAGTCGAACCCCACGGTCGAGGCCTTCCATTGCAAGGCCATCGCGCGCGCCAATGCGGGCTGTCCGGCCTTGATGCCCGTGAGCAGGCCCGAAGCCGGCGTTTCCTTCGGTCTGCGCGCGGCGCGCTCCGCCTTTTCTTCCGCCTTGATGCGCTGCCATGTTCCTTTCACGTCTGACGGCGCGATGTATCCTGACCCGTCGGGAAACACATGCGGATGTCGCCGGATCATTTTGCGCGTGATCGCTTCGACCACGTCTCCGAACGAAAAGGCGTCCTGCTCTTCGGCCATGCGCGCGTGAAAGACAACTTGCAACAGCAGGTCGCCAAGCTCGTCGCAGAGATCGATCAGATCGTTGCGCGCGATCGCTTCCGCCACCTCGTAGGCTTCTTCGATGGTGTAGGGCGCGATGGTGGCAAACGTCTGCTCGAGATCCCACGGGCAGCCGGTGCCGGGTGTTCTCAATTGCGCCATGATCTCGATCAGGCGTGAAATATCGCGGGAAGGGGTCATCGGTTCACCGGTATCGAGATGGACACTTTGAGCCTTTCCGCTTCCGATAGAATCAGAAGCGAGGCTCTTATGATTTTGACCGGTATCCACTTCGCTCGAAAACGCTATAGCCTTTCTCTATGCCGGAAGCCGCGCCGCCGTCCCAGCGAAAAGCAGGGGCACCCGCCACGCAATCCCCGCCGTTTGGCGCGAATACCGCGGGATGCTATTGGCATCGCCATGATCGACCAGCCGACCTCTCGAACCGCATTGGTGCTGTTTTCCGGAGGCCAGGACTCCGCCACGTGCCTTGCCTGGGCGTTGCAACGCTTCGCGCGTGTCGAAACGCTGGGGTTCGATTATGGTCAGCGCCACGCCATCGAACTCGACTGCCGCGACAAGCTGCTCGCGGGCATGAGATCCCTGCGCCCGGATTGGGCGGAAAAGATCGGCGAAACCCACACGCTCGCCATTCCAACACTGGCGAAGATTTCCGATACGGCGCTGACCCGGAACGTCGCGATCGAAATGGGGGAAGGCGGACTACCAAACACCTTCGTGCCGGGGCGCAATCTCGTGTTCCTGACGTTCGCGGCGGCGCTGGCCTACAGGCGCGGCGTGACGGAGATCGTCGGCGGCATGTGCGAGACCGATTATTCCGGCTATCCCGATTGTCGGGATGAAACCATCAAAGCCTTGCGCATTGCTCTCAATCTTGGAATGGCCAGACGGTTCGAACTGCATACGCCGCTGATGTGGCTCGACAAGGCCGCGACCTGGTCGCTTGCGCATGAACTCGGCGGGATCGAGCTGGTCGATCTTATCCGCGAACACTCGCATACCTGCTATCTCGGGGAGCGCGGTGCGCGGCACGAATGGGGCTATGGCTGCGGCAAGTGCCCGGCGTGCGGGTTGCGCGCAAAGGGCTGGCGCGCCTACGCGGCACGGACCGCTTGACCAGCTCATATCCGTAATTCGCATAAGGTATATTATGGAATATTTACGGACGACGTTTCGCCACTGACATACCTGATAGCAAAATCAGCTACTTGGACCGGTCAGATCATCTTGAATCGCTTCAACGCATCCCCACCGGCAAACATAGCGCCGCTTCATCCAGTGAGTTGCAAGTTGCGCCGGCACGTCGCGGGGTGCAACCTTAAAGAGGTCGTCATTAACGCACAGGAGACCGTCCATGCTTGATTGGGCTTATTTCAGGGACAAGTTGTCGACACGCGTCGGCGAGCTGCGCAAGCTTTCACCTGAAACCGTGGATGCATATCGGATGGCCGGCGGCGCGGGTGCCAAGACCGGACATCTTGATGCAAAAACGCGCGAACTCATTTCGCTTGCTGTCGCGGTAACGACACGCTGTGACGGCTGCATCGCCGTTCACTCGGCGCAGGCGGTAAAAGAGGGCGCGACGCGCGATGAAATCGCCGAGGCACTCGGAGTTGCCGTTGCAATGAACGCCGGGGCTGCCGTCGTCTTTTCCGCAAGGGTTCTCGACGCTTTGGATACGATTGACGGCACGCGATAGCCCGCTTCACAATGGTCTGGCGCCGTGCGCGAATGCAACGCTTCCGGCTCGGAGCTGACAAAAAGCAGTTCCGAGAAGGAGGTCTCGGCCCGATCCCATCAGGCCGGATCGATCGCCAGCCGCATCCCGTCGTACGCCGGCGTGACATTGGCCGGAAGCTCGCGCCGCAGGATCTCGTAATCCAGATCGGAGTGCATGTTGGTGATCACGGCGCGCCTGGGCTTGAAGCGGTCGATCCACGACAACGCATCGGCGACGCTGAAATGAGTGGGGTGCTGCGCGTAACGCAGCGCATCGACGATCCATAGATCGAGGTTTTCCAGCGCGGGCCAGCTTTCCGGCGGAATATCGCAGAGATCCGGCGTATAGGCGGCGTCGCCGATCCGATAGCCCAGCGCCGTGATTTGACCGTGCTGCACCAGAAAGGCCGACAGCGTGAGCGCGCCGCCGCCGCCATCGATGGTCCGGCTTTCGCCGGCCTCGATCGAGCGTTGCTCGAGGATCGGCGGATAGAAGCTGCCTTCGGGTGCCGCGAAGCAGTACGCAAAACGCTGCATGACATCCACGGCGGTGGATCTATTGAGATACACCGGAATCCGCCGGCGCTGATGCAGGACGACGGAGCGGAGATCATCGATCCCGTGAGTCTGGTCGGCATGTTCGTGGCTCAGGAACACCGCATCGATATGATCGACATTGGCGTCGATCAACTGCTCGCGCAGGTCAGGCGATGTGTCGATCACGACGCGCGTCGTGCCCTGCTCCGATGTGCGTTCGGCCATGAGCGAGCAGCGGCGGCGGCGGTTCTTCGGATTCGCGGGATCGCAGGCGCCCCAGCCCATGGCCGGACGTGGCACGCCGGCGGACGAGCCGCAGCCGAGAATGGTCAGCGTCAGCGTCATGCGGCTGCGTCCGGGTGCGGCACCTTGGAGAACAGCCGAAAGAAGTTCTCGGTGGTTTGTCGCGAAATGTCGTCGAGCGAAACGCCGCGCGTCGCCGCCAGCACCTTCGCGGTCTCCACGACATAAGACGGCTCGTTGCGCTTGCCGCGAAATTTGCCGGGCGCGAGATACGGCGCGTCGGTCTCGACCAGGATGCGATCCGCGGGCAGTTCCGCGGCGAGCGCGCGCAACCCATCGGATTTCTTGAACGTCAGGATTCCGGTGAAGCCGATATACAATCCAAGCGCGACCGCTTTCATCGCGAGCTCGCGGCCACCCGTGTAGCAATGCAGCACCGCGCGGAATGCACCCTTCGTCATTTCCTCCTCAAGGATATGACCGCAATCCTCGTCCGCCTCGCGGGTGTGGATCACCAAGGGTAAGCCGGTCTCGCGCGCGGCTGCAATGTGAGTGCGGAATCCCCTTGCCTGCGCAGCGTGCGAGCCGTGCTCGTAGAAATAGTCCAGCCCCGCCTCTCCCAGCGCGGTGACTTTTGGATGGCGTGTCAGCGCGATGAGCTCGTCGATCGAAATGCCGTCTTCTTCGTCGGCATGGTGCGGATGGGTGCCGACGGAGCAATAGACATTCGAAAACCGTTCCGCGATGGCGAGCAGTTTCGTCTGCTCCCTCACCCGGGTCGAGATCGTCACCATGCGCCCTACCCCCGCCGCTTCAGCGCGCGCGACCACGGCGTCGAGTTCATCGGCGAAATCGGGAAAATCCAGATGGCAGTGGCTGTCGACAAGCATCGGCGTTTAACAGTTCAGGCCGCAGGCGGCTCAATATAGCGCGGGAATACCGGGACCGGCGCCGGCAGCGTCGTACCCGGCTTGATCCTGACGTGGCCGCCAAGCATCGCGAAACTCCGTTCGCCTTGGGGAATGCCTAGTATATCGAGCAGCTTCACGCAGGCTGCGGGCATCGCGGGCTGGGAGAGGATCGCGATCTGGCGCACCACCTCGGCGGTGACATACAGCACCGTCTTCTGGCGCGCCGGGTCGGTCTTGGCCAGGACCCAGGGCGCCTCACCGGCGAAATAGCGGTTGGCTTCGGCGACGACGGACCAGATGGCGTTGAGCGCCTGATGGATCTGCTGGGTATTCATCGCCTCGCGCGCGATCGCGATCATGCCGTCCGCCTGTGCGAGGATCGCCTTGTCGGAATCGCTGAAATCGCCGGGTTCCGGCAGCACGCCGCCGTGCTGCTTGGCGATCATCGACAAAGAGCGCTGCGCGAGGTTGCCAAAGTCGTTGGCGAGGTCGGCGTTGATGCGCGCCACGATCGCCTCGTGATTGTAGTTGCCGTCCTGTCCGAAGGGAACCTCGCGCAGGAAGAAGTAGCGCATCTGATCGACGCCGTATTGCGCGGCAAGGCTGAAAGGATCGACGACATTGCCGACCGACTTCGACATCTTCTCACCGCGGTTGAACAAGAAGCCGTGCGCATACACCCGCTTCGGCAACGCGATTCCCGCCGACATCAGGAAAGCAGGCCAGTAGACCGCATGAAAGCGGATGATGTCCTTGCCGATGATGTGGATATCGGCTGGCCAGAAGCGCCAGTTGCTCTCGTCCTCGTCTGGAAAGCCAACGCCGGTGATATAGTTGGTCAGCGCATCGACCCAGACGTACATGACGTGCTCGGGATCGTCGGGAACCTTGATGCCCCAGTCGAAATTGGTGCGCGAGATCGAGAGATCCTTCAGGCCCCCCTTCACGAAGCTGACGACTTCATTGCGGCGGGAATCCGGACCTATGAAGTCCGGCCGGCTTTCGTACAGGGCAAGAAGCCTGTCCTGATAGGCCGAGAGCTTGAAAAAATAACTCTTCTCCTCCACCCACTCGACCGGCGTCCCCTGCGGTCCGCGCCGCACGTTGTCCGCGCCGACGATCGTCTCGTCTTCTGCGTAATAGGCTTCGTCGCGCACCGAGTACCAGCCGGAATAGTTCGACAGGTAGATGTCGCCGTTCTCGGCCATGCGCTTCCAGATGTCCTGGACCGAGCGATGGTGCGCCGACTCCGAGGTGCGGATGAAGCGATCGAACGAGATGTTCAGCGTCTCGTCGAGCTTCCGCAGCAACTCCGCGTTTCGCGTGGCGAGTTCAATCGCCGATATGTTTTCGCGCTGCGCCGTCTGCACCATCTTCTGGCCGTGCTCGTCGGTGCCGGTCAGGAAGAACACATCCTTGCCGTCGAGCCTTTGGAAACGCGCGAGCGTGTCGGTGGCGATGGCCTCATATGCGTGGCCGATGTGCGGCGCGCCGTTCGGATAAACGATGGCCGTGGTGACATAGAACGTGTTGGTCCGCGATTCGGACTCGGTTTCGATCTTGCGCGGCGTACGCGGCTTTGTCTTTTTCACCGGATGCGCGGCGACGGATCGCTTCGGTACAGCCTTCTTTGGTGTCGTCTTATTCGGCGTCACCTTCTTCGCCGCTCTCTTCTTAGCCGCGACCTTCTTCGGGGTTCTTGTCGCCGGCTGCTTTTTAGCCGCTTTATTGGCGGCTTTCCTGACCGTTCCCTTGACTGCCTTCTTCTTTACCGCCTTTTTGGCCGTCTTCGGCGCGCGCGCTTTCGCCGTCGCCTTCGCGCTGGTCTTTTTGCGTTTGGTGGTCTTTCTGGCCACCTTCTTGCCGCGCGTCTTCGCGACCGTTTTGCGGCCGGCGGCGGGACGCGACTTGCGCGCCTTCACGCGTGATTTCCTGGCCGGTTTCTTCTTAGCGGGAGCCACCACGAATTCCTTATGAAGCAGGCTGGAGGTCGAGAACAATCATCGGCGGAGTGCTTTAGCGCGTCGCTTCCGCGAGAAGCCCGAACACCGAAAAAACCAGTGGTTTTCGCTCGAGATTGTAGGTTTCGGTCTCGCGTGCGGCAGCATTGATCTTTTCCCATACCTCCGCGAGCCGTGCAAGACGAGGTAGATCGGCGTTCGCATCGCCGATACGGAGTCGCTCGCCGATCCAGCGGTCCACGCTGTCGACGAAGGCGCCAAGCGCGGCGCGGTCGCTGCCGCTGATGGCGTCGCCCAACGCGTGAAGCTCGCCCGGGTCGACCAGCGGAAGGCTGTTCAACAATGCCGTCGTCCGCTGGTGAAGCTTAAGCGCGCCGCCGCCGAAGAGCGCCAGCGCCCGCGCGACGCTTCCTTCCGCCGCGCAGGCGGCCTCCTGCAAGGACGCATCGTCGGACGCAATCCGCGCTGCTTCCGCGGCCGCGCGGATCACATCGTTCGCGGCCAGCGGGCGCAGCATCAGCTTGCGACAGCGCGATTGCATCGTCGCCAATACCCGCGCCGGAGCGTGGCTTATCAAGAAGAACAGCGACCGGCGCGGCGGCTCCTCGAGCACTTTGAGCAGCGCATTGGCGGCATTGGGGTTGAGTTCGTCGACAGTATCGACGATGCACACCCTCCATCCGTTCCCGGTGGCGGTCGAGCCGAAAAAGGCGATCGTCTCTCGTGTCTGCTCGACGCTGATCACCGTGCGCATAACACCTTTTTCGTTGGGCGTCCGCTCCAGCGTCAGGAGCCCGCCATGCGTGTCGGCCGCGACATGGCGGACGATCGGATGCACGGGGTCCAGTTCGAGCGTTTCCGCCGACTGCACCCGTGACATGGCGGGGTCGCCGTGCGCCAGCACGAACCGCGCCATCCGGTAGGCCAGCGTCGCCTTGCCGATCCCCGGCGCGCCACCGATCAGCCAGGCGTGCGGAATACGTCCCCCGCGATAGGCACCGAGCAACGTTCGCTCCGCCTCGCCGTGACCGAAAAGCACGGTGGTTTCGCGGGGATGAGGGAACGGTCTTTCCGCGGTGGCTGGGCGGGCGGTCATGCGCGCGTGACTTGCGTGGTGGAGTCCGCCGGCAGCACGCGGTCGCGCAGCGCCGTCCATATTCTCGCGGCCACTGTATCGAGGTCGGCGTCGGCATCGATCAGCGCGCAGCGTTGCGGGTCGCTCGCGGCGATCTCGCGATAGGCGTCACGGAGTTTCCGGTGAAAAGCAAGGTCCTCCGCCTCGAAGCGATCCGGCGCGCCGCCGCGGCGGCGAGCGGCCGCGCGCCGCAAACCCACCTCAACGGGGAGATCGAGGATCACCGTCAGGTCAGGCTTGAGATCGCCGATGGTGACCCGCTCCATCGCGTTCAGCACGCCGGGCAGCACGTTTCCCAGCCGACCCTGATAGACACGGGTCGAATCGGCAAACCGATCGCAGAGCACCCAGATGCCCTGCTCCAGCGCGGGCCTGATCACGGTGTGAACGTGGTCATCGCGTGCCGCCGCAAACAGCAAGGTTTCGGCGTCAGCGCCGAGCAATTTGCCCATGCCCGACAGGACGATGTGCCGCATGATTTCGGCGCCCGGCGATCCACCCGGCTCCCGCGTGACGATGGTCCGCAGCTTCGCCGCGTCGAGGCGTTCGGCGAGAATCTTGATCTGCGTCGATTTGCCGGCCCCCTCGCCGCCTTCGAAGGTAATGAAACGCCCGCGCTGCGGGTCGGCTTTGGGCGAAGCCTCGGCCATCAGAGTCTCGCGGCGCCCGAGCGCACCATTCCGACGACAAGCTCGATCGCTCCATCCAGCGCGCGGCGCATGGTCGAGCCGATGCCGACGGCTTTCGTGGCATGAACCGGCCTCTCGACCACCACTTCCTTGCCTCGCCACACCCTGATGACGCCGATCGGCTGCCCCGGCGCCACCGGCGCGCGGACCGGCCCCGAATAGACGATACGCGCGAACAGTTTGTCGGTGCCGTTCTTCTGAACCATGACCTGGACCGGGTCCGACGCGGCGACCTGAACGGAGCCGTCATCACCGCCAAATACCTTGGCGTAGCCGACTGGCTGTTCCGCAGCGAACAGGGTCCGGGTCTCGAAATTTCGAAAACCCCATTCCAGCAGTTTCCTGGCGGCGGCCAGTCTGTCGTCAGCGCTTTCAAGGCCGTTCACCACAACGATCAGCCGCGTGCCGTTTTGAATTACCGAGCCGACCATGCCATATCCACCCCCCTTGGTGTAGCCGGTCTTCAGCCCGTCGGCCCCGTCCATCGCCGCCAGAAGCGTGTTGCGGTTCAATTGGCGAATTTTGTTCCAGGTGAATTCACGTTCGCCGAACAGCTTGTAAAAATCCGGGTACGTCAAGATGATGTGGCGTGCCAGTATCGCCAGCTCCCGGACGGTCATCTTGTTGTCGGGATGTGGAAGACCGTTGGAATTGGCGAAGGTGGAGCGAGTCAAACCCAATTCGCGCGCGCGCACCGTCATCCTTTCTGCGAAGGCGTTTTCATTGCCGGCAATACCCTCCGCCAGCGCCATGCAGGAGTCATTGCCGCTCTGGATGATCGCGCCGTGCAGGAGATCGTCGACCGAGACGCGGCTGTTGATCGCCGCGAACATGGTCGATCCTCCGGCAGGCGCCCCGCCCTTGCGCCAGGTGTTTTCGCTGATGACATACTCGTCCGTGAGCTTGATCTCGCCTGTCGTGACGGCGTTGAACACGACCTCCACCGTCATCAGCTTCATCATGCTGGACGGTGCGCGCAGTTCGTCTGCGTTTTTCTCGAAGAGTACGCTACCGCTTTTAGCTTCGACCAGAATAGCAGTCGGGGCGTTGGTCTCGTAGATTTCTTCCTTCTTCGCACCCTGGACGCTGTTGTTGGCAGCGAGCGCGATTCCGTCGAGGCCGATCGTGAGGACGGCGGCGGCCACCAGACCGCGCCAGGCGCCCCCTCCGCGTCTGTTGGGCGTGGAAGAACTGGTTGTCATGGTGCGGTTCCGGGTAGACCCCTTAGCTGGGCTGATCGCAGACAACATGGGGCCGCGCCTGACGCAGCGGCCGGTAGAGAATCAAAGCAGATTTCGAGCTTTCTCGGTAGGTGAGCGGCGCTTAATAGAGCCCTCGGCCCGAGAGTAGCTCACTCGGTCCGCGCTGGTCTACCGGCGCATAGGCGACCGGTCGGACTTGGCTTGCAGCATAGCCCCCGCCCGATGAAGTTTCTCGCGGCTCTTCCAGTGCTTGCCGATATGCCGGGGTACGGCCGGACCCGGACATTTCGGAACCCGCGCTGATCGATGAGACGTCCATCGCGGCATGGTCGGACGTATTGGGCCGGCCTCGCGGGGTTGAGACACCGTCGCCGATCGAACGTTCGGGCGGCGCGAGTTCAGGGACAAACGGCCGTGACGAGGCAACCCTGACCGTAGACGGCGACGGCGCGGGCACGCCTGTTCGCAGGGTCGCCATCAGTTGCCGGTCGTCCGAGCCTTCAAGCGGTGCGCGTCCGACATATTCGACCCGCACCGGCGCGACGCCGTTTCGCTTGAACTCCAGCAACTCGGCCGCCTTGTTCGAGACATCGATCAGCCGGTTGCCGTGATACGGCCCGCGATCGTTGACGCGGACGACCACCGATTTGCTGTTGCCCAGGTTCGTCACCCGGACATAACACGGTAAGGGAAGGGTCGGATGCGCGGCAGACAGCGAGCCCATGTCAAAAACTTCGCCGTTGGCCGTCAGGCGGCCATGGAAGGCATCGCCATACCAGGAAGCGAGCCCCTCGGCGCGGTATTTGGTGTTTTCCTGGGGAACGTAAACACGCCCGGCGACCGTATAGGGCTTGCCGACCCGGTAAGTCCCGCCGCCTTTTGGCACCGCCTCACCGGAGGTGACCACCCGAGGGCTGCTCGAAACGCCGTACTTGGGATCGATCCGGCTGAATTGGCTCGAAGAGCCGCAGTTGGCCAGTAACAGACACACGCCCGCCGCGGCTACGGCGCGTGCAGCGTGCCCAATTCGGTCTGAATTTGGTTTCCCCATCCGTCCCCAAAACCCCGTTTCCGGCGGACTGCCCCACTTCGCAGCGCCAGTCGGCATAATACGATCCGCAATCATACCAAGCCGTGAACATATCGCAGAGCAAACACGGCGGAAATGGGGTGAGCCCGTCGGAGGACGGGTGGTAAATCAAAGATCGGGACTCGTAACCTCGGGGCCTGCTTCGGCAATCGGCGGGTCGAAAGCAACTCCGATCCGGTTCTGCTTGGTCCAGATGACCTGGCAGCCCCAAATCACCCGATCCTTTTCGGTCATGAGCTGAAAACGCAACGGAACAGAGTCAGGATTTGGGACTTCGATGGCGGCTCCCTGGGAAGATACGTTCAACAGCCGACACCGCATGCTGAATCCGCCCATCGAAATGTAAGCCGGTTCGTCGATTTCGACGCGCGGATGTTTGCGGCGGTCTTCAGTTGGGGAATTCATGGTCTGTACGTCTGCGCCTGCGTCCGGTTTAGCGTCATCATGGTCATGGTCGTCATCCGAGCGCGCCGCCGCGTTTTGCCGCGTGGAATGATTCCATCGTGGTCCGACCTAATGTGGCGGTTCAGAAGTTCGCTTCATTGCCCCACCCCGTCCATCAAGCAAACTTCTGAACCTGAACCACACTAGAATCATAGAGTTGCTAGTGTCCCTTTAATTCCGAAGTTCGCATCAAAGGTTGCGGCAAGGGTGTGCGAACTTCGGAATCGGGACACTGGTGAAACACAGATGCGTAAAATATTCAGACAACACAACTCTCACCCCGTGCAGGACGTACCAAGCACCCTCCTCGCGGAGACGACACCGGAGGCGACGCGCGCCGACGTTCAGAGGCTACTTTTAGAGTGGTACAGGAGGAAACATGGGAAGCGGTTTAAAATCGAGATCGGTAATTTAGTATATTTCTGTAAAGCTTTCCATATGGGAATTGTCCTTCCTGTTGAGGGATCGACAGCGTCGTTACAGTCTTTGCGCCGTGTTCGAGGCCGAGCCTTGAGCGGACCCCGCGCCCGCGTTGCGCTCTGACGAGGGGTACGCTAGTGGAGTGGATTTGACATTCGCTACCCAGTTTGCATCGAACGCGAGAAG
>CAZOOO010000015.1:0-27071 GCA_964581435.1 uncultured Hyphomicrobiales bacterium
TTCACGTGCCTGCCTATTTCGAGCCGCCCGAGATGCTCAAGCAGACGCTCGACGCAGTCGCGCGCCTCGATTATCCGAATTTCGAATGCGTCGTGATCATCAACAACACGCCAGATCCCGCCTTCTGGCAACCCATTCAGGATCATTGCCGCGCGCTTGGCGAACGATTCAAGTTCATCAACGCCGAAAAGGTCGAGGGCTTCAAGGCGGGAGCGCTGCGTATCGCCATGGAGCGCACCGCCGCTGACGCCGAGATCATCGGTGTCATCGATGCCGACTATGTGGTGCAGCCCGACTGGTTGAAGGACCTGGTGCCGGCGTTCAACGATCCCAGCGTCGGCCTGGTTCAGGCGCCGCAGGATCACCGCGACGGCGACCGCTCGTTGATGCACTACATCATGAACGGAGAATATGCCGGCTTCTTCGATATCGGCATGGTCCAGCGCAACGAGACCAACGCGATCATCGTCCATGGCACGATGTGCCTGATCCGCCGCGCCGCGATGGATATGGCGGGCGGCTGGGCCGGAGACACGATTTGCGAGGACACCGATCTCGGCCTTGCGATTGCCCAGCATGGCTGGGTCACACACTACACCAACACCCGTTACGGCTACGGCCTGCTCCCCGACACGTATGAAGCCTTCAAGAAGCAGCGACATCGCTGGGCTTACGGCGGCTTCCAGATCGTCAAGAAACACTGGCGCCGCTTTCTGCCGGGCGCGAGCCGCCTGTCGCCAGACCAGAAGCGCGAATTCACCCTGGGCTGGCTCAACTGGCTTGGCGCCGAAAGCCTCGGCGTCGTGGTTGCGATCCTGAACCTGATCTGGGTGCCGATCGTCGCCTTCGCCGACATCGCCATCCCCGACAAGATCCTGACATTGCCTATCATCGCCGCCTTCGTCGTGTCGCTGCTCCATTTTTTGGCGCTGTACCGCCTTCGCGTACCGATAAGAACGGCGCAGATGCTGGGAGCGATGGTCGCGGCCATGTCCGTGCAGTGGACCGTGTCCCGTGCGGTGGCGCAGGGGCTCATCACGGAACACCTCGCCTTCGCACGGACATCGAAGGGCGGACTATCGCGGATGTCGATCGAGTTTCAGGCATTCTGGGAGGCGGTGATCGGCGTTCTCCTGCTGGTCGGAGCCGCGGTGCTGATCGCATCCAACCAGTACAAGGAAGTCACCGAGATCTACATCTTCGCGGGCGTGCTCGTGCTCCAGAGCCTGCCGTTCCTGTCGGCCGTCGCCATCGCCATCCTTGAGATGTCGCGCATCAACCAGTTTTCGTTCTGGCGGAACGCGCGGATCCGCAGCGCCGAGTTGATCGGGCTGCGGCCCGCACCGATGCCGACAGGCGGGCCGTCGCCGGTCGGCTCCGAGATTCATCGCGAAACAACCTGACCCGGCCGGCATCCGCCGTTTGGCCGGAAAGTTTCGTCTCTAAGATCCGGATCCAGATACGGATGAGCTAATTGTGGTGTACATCAGCGCGTGTCTGGCGCTATTGACCGGCGCGGACTGGCCCCCTACACAGCGCGACATGTGAGCGCGTAGCTCAGATGGTAGAGCACGTGACTTTTAATCATGGGGTCGAGGGTTCGAGTCCCTCCGCGCTCACCATGAAAATCAAATACTTACGAGATAGTCAGGCGGGTGGCTATAAAATTTGTAGCCACAATATAGCCAGCACTATATAGCCAGCAAGGGGTAGAGATGCCCGCCACCGCGAAGGTGACGGGCATGTTGTCACAGCGTCATTACGCCGTTTTTGCGGAGATGCTTACGGAGCGCTTCGTAAGCGGCCTTCGCCTTCACCGCCTCGGTGACAAGAGCCGACGTGAGCCACGACGTTCCCTCCGGCAATTCATGGTCGGCGTTCGTGAGGAGCATGTCGACGACAAGCGCGGCGGATTCGGCATTCCCCGCTCGGTGGCCAAGCTCGCTCATAAGTTCACCCACGGCTTTCTGCTCGGGTGTGAGGGTGATGCAACTCATCGAGACACCCTCCCACACATGCTCATCGGAATCACCGGCACCGGAGGCGCAACGCGACGGCGTGTCGGCGGTTGCCACTGTGGGTGCTCCGCGGGCCATTCGGGGCTGGTTGCCTCGGCGTCGAGGATGGGTGAGCCGACATAGTTGCGCCCAGTCTCATTGTGCCAGCCAAGATCGGGCTCCAGTTCGGCCTCGTCAAACTCGCGGTCATCGCTCCGAACGCTGTCCTGCACGGCAGTGTCCTGATTGGCCGCGGCAGTCCAACCAAGTGAAAACTCGTCGTCGACGTCCGGCTCGCCGCCGCCGTGCTCGTCTTCCAAACCGCAGCCCGCGTCGGCGTTGGCATAGAAGTCCGGCATGGACTGGTCGGTTGATTCACCCAGCCAGCCGGACGGGCCTTGCCAGCCCAGGGACGGCTCGTCGTCGCTGTCCGGTTCGAGGTCGGGATCGTCGCCCTCGCGCGAATCCATGCCGGTGGAATAACCGGCTAGATCGGGCTCAAGGTCGGGGTCAGGGTCGAGCGTATCTAACAAGTCGATCGAAGCATCGACGTGCTGCTCGATTTTGCGCCGGGTTAAAGGCAAGCCGGGATCGGCTGCCGGCAAACGTGGTTGCGGCATGATGGTCGTTCCTGTAATGTGACCGATGCACCATTATGGTGACAAATGCACTATATAGGAATTAACCATGGTGACAAGTGCACAAATTAGAGCTGCGCGCGGTTTATTGAGCTGGACCGTCCGCGATCTGGCTGAGCAGTCGGGAGTGCACAGAAACACGGTAACTAGGGTTGAGACCGAAGCGACCGCTCCCGGTCACTCAGTCGCTACTATCCGCGCCGCCCTAGAATCCGCCGGCATAATCTTCCTGGCGGATGGCCAGTCTTCGGATGGTGGGCCGGGCGTGAGATTGGCGAAACAAGGAAACCCTGCGTGAGCACACCCGACGAAACAAGATCGAGAAAATCCCGAGCAGGAAGTGCGGACCAGATTCATGGAATGCCCCTCTACCCCACAGAGGCGCAGATCGCGCGCGCTGTACTCGGCGATCGTGCGAAAGAATGGAAGCGCATAGCAAAGACCCTCGAAGACAAGGAAGGTTTGCCGCGTATCAACGAGCTAATGGGCGGCAGGTTCTGGCCTGCGGTTGTTGCGTTCTTCCATGGTTGGCAGCATATTTCGTTGGATAATACTCGGGTCGCGCCGTCGATGCGGCCAGACTCTAGAATTGAGATAGTGCCGCCACCTGTAGGGCGTGGGCGTTAATGCAACTTCCGATTTCTATATTTCATACCCTGAACTCATACACCTCGCCTTCGCCCATTTTGGTCGTATAACCGCCGTTCGGCAAGTCGAAAGCGACATCAACCGCGCGAACATCCCACACGCGCCGGCCATAAATCGCCTTCGCTCGCGGCATCAGGCCGTCCTTCACGAGCTTATCAAACGTGCCTGGACTTACGCCGACGTAACTGGCGGCCAACGTTCGTGATAGCCCGCGGGGCCAATGTGGAAGTTTGTCGATATCTTTCATTTTCCTTCCCTCTCCGACTGGCCAACCAATACAAATGTATTGGTCGTCAAGACGACCACGGGCCGGCTGGAAGCGCTTTTTCAGAGGCTGGTGCAGGTCGGGTTAAAGGCTAACAGCCATCGGTGAACAGTTGAGGAGCAACGATGAACGGAAGAAATCGCTATTACGAGGTGCGATCTGAGGGCGCAAAGTGGGGCGTGAGTTTCGGCAGCGCTCTCGCTATGGCCATCAGCTTCACGACCAACAAGTCGATCCTCTGGGCAATTATACACGGCATTTTAGGGTGGCTATACGTGATCTATTTCGCGCTGTTCCGGTCGTAGTTTGTTGCCGAAGCGTAATCTCTAGGCCGCTTGGAAACGTCTACGCTCATACGTCGTCGTGGCCCCGGCAACCTCTTTTAACTTCCAAGTAGAGGTCGCAATCCTACCGCTCGCCAGTCCACAACCGCATATGATTCTCATCCTAGCCCGAGCTGCGATTTGATAAAGGCCGCGCCGACCTGAGCGATAACCGGCAGTGTCATCGCCCCGGCCGCTTTGGCCTTCTCTTTAACCTTTCGCCATATCGCTGGATCGCGAACGGTGTCTAGAAATTCGTGGCCCTTATACGTCAGCCGTCGCACGCTGTAGATGACATGCGCCAGACTAGGATCTTCGTTGGCTGGAACGCTGTTGACGCTCGCCTCTATAAAACCAGCCTCGGTGAGTAGAACAACATGGTATTGAATCTGTTCCTCGGTCCAACCATCAATCTCTATGTTGTCGAGGTCTGATATTGGCCTGTCTGCATCTTCTTCGATATGCAGCAAGAGTTGCCGCACCAAATCCACTTCCAATTTCATGTCAGCCCACCACGATATTGCATCTAAGCTGACACTATGACTCTGATCGTAGCGTAACATCTCTATTTTTCTCTCCACCACCATTACAGCACATCAGCCCGGCACAGAATGTCGACCCACGCCTTACCCCACCACCCCCCTCAACCCGGCCTCGGATTTTTCCGATGCCACTTCTCCCAATCCACGGGCGGCGGGCGCAATACCCCACCGATCTGATCTTCTGGCCAGCGCGCAATAATGCGCTGCCGGATCCCAAAGCGCGAAATCGTCACCAGTTGCGCCCACCCGCCGATTTGGATGGGGTCTTTTTACAGGCCGTCCGTGCGACTCCGACCCGTAATCGATCACGCGACCTCATAACTTCCAGAAATAACGATGAAGTTGCCGCTTTCGTCACCCGGATAAGTCCCGGAGGAGTGGCGAATTTGCATCGTGCTACTCCCGGCCGCGAGATAACCGGTTACTCCGTCACCGGCATGACCGATCTCGATGCCGCCCCAAGAATACGAACGCAGCGACGTCGCTGCGTAGGGCATCGAAACCGTAAGAGCGCCCGACCCGCTTCCAGATGAAACTGTGACCTCCAACGTGAAATTCACAATCGCTCCGTCAACAAAGAAACGGCCCGCCGCCGTTGCAGTTGGCGCGGCGCCGCCAGTCGAGGACACGCCTAAACCGGAGATAGTTTTCCACTCGGAATAGACTTTTTCCGTCTGATGATTCACGCAATTTACGAACCGATTGAAAAAACTACTGGCGCTGTCGCTTATGCTCCCGCCAGACTGAACAGCGAAGCGCAGATCGCGGAACGTGTTACGCCCAGTCGCCACATCACACGCTATGTTATTGAACGTGCCGCCAGTAATGAGATTACTGTTCGCGATGCCCCACATCTGAAACTTATCTTGCGATTTGATTCCGGTAAATGTGCAGTAGCTCGCGGAGCAATGCACATCGAATGTCGTGTTTGCCTCGAAATCGGTCCCGCAGACATTTGTCCAGTGCGCGGGCTGGCCTATGACCAGCCCGATGCTGGTGCAGCTTTCCGCTACGCCCCCTAGCAGGAGCGTTCCTTGCGCGCGATCGAGCACGATTCCGTTCGGAACATACTCCCCGATCGGGCCGATGAGCGTACACCAGCCGCAGGCTGTACCCTTCTCGTCGCCTTCCTCCGCTGTGAGGTAGATGCCGTTGTTTGGAGTCGACAGATATCCGTCACCGTTCAGATACGATGTTGAGCACGCCGGTTTATTAAGAACGGTCGAGACAAGGAACGATAGATAAATCCCAAAAGCCGTCGCGCCCAAGCAGAACAGCGAGTCGAAGTACGACTGATGACAATATCGGATGTCGATGCCCTTGGATCCGGTTGTGGTCCCGGCCATCAACGAGCCGACCTTGAGGCCGTATAACCCCCAACCTCCAACCCCCATCCCCGTCGCATCGCAGAGGAAACCAGGGGCGGTTGATGTGGAAATGATCTTGGGGCAACCTTCCGTTTCAAGATGAAGGTTCGGAATAGCGAAGTTTGGTGCTACCGAGGTTCGAATAACGCACTGCGGGACGATGCCGTGCGGCACACCTCCGGCAACCGCAACTGCCTGCAACGCGTCTCGGAAGGCTTGCCAGTATGTCGCCTGGTCTGTCGTCGTGTCGACGCCTGTGCGGATGTCGTTACGAAGCTCTGGTGGAATAAAATCGAAGTAATTTATCTTCCCAGTTTTTTCCTCCCACCAACCGCCATCGTCGGAATCGGTCGACCCGTTCGGAAGAAACCTGTCCGCGCTCCTGAACTTCCCGCCATGCGATGGTTCTTCTGCGACGCGCGTATAGGTCGCGAGCGGCGCATCGCCGTGGGTGGCGTACCCCGCAACGATCAGGTAGCTCCGCGTCGCCGGAAAAGAAGATAGCTTTGCGATAGCGACCGATGGGCATGTTGGGACGTCGCCAGCGCCAACCGTGGCGGCTAGATCGGCTGCCTCAACGGCAAGGTCAAGAAAAGCCTCCGCACCATCCCTGGCGCTCTCGGCACCCGCCAGTGCAGCCTCGCACGCCGCCTGAATGGCCGCACTGGCCTGATCGGAAAGCATTCGGAATTGAGTGCCGCCTTCATCGATGTAGCCGGCGATCATCATGCCGGCCGTGAGCCCGCCGACGACCGGATCGTTGCCGGACGCTGTCTTGATCGTCAGTGGTGTGCTGCCGTTGAGCGAAAGCGTTACCGGCGTGTCGGTGTTCGTGTCGGTAACATTGACAACGATCAGCGCGTTTTTCGACGCCATCGGATAGCCGTTGGTCGCCTGGATGGCGTTGGGCGTGCCAGCGCCTTCATTGACCGCCCGATAGAACGAATACGGCAGATCGCCACGCCGCGCCCATGAACCAGAGCCGGATGAACCGGTTTTTTGATAGACACCGTTGTTCGCCGGCGTCGGATCTTGAATCACCCACGCCATTTGATTGACGTTGTAGTTCAGATTTGAAAGCGCCTGCGAAAGGGTCGTGAAGATAACCCCGCCGCCAACCGTGAAGCTGTTGGCGACTGCTTCAAGTGCTCCAAGCACAGAGGCGTGCGAAAAGCGCCGAAGAGACTTCGTGGGACCGACGATCTCGTGCCCGATGAATTCACCGAGATTGGTTCCGAGCGGGAGATTAGGAGAGCGGATGCCGGGGCCGTTCATAGAATCTTCTCCAACGAACTTTGATCAGTATCGTTACGCCCGATTGTGGCCGGTGCGCCGTTTTCGTCCAGCAATAGGACAAAGTCGTCTGTGCAGATCAGCGGATCGCTCACATGCGAAACGTCGATCTCTTCTGTTGTTACACATCTTGAGTGATGGATTAGGCTGAGACTCAAGGAGGGCATTCCCTTCATTATGGATTGCCGCGCGCGCGGCTGCGTCTGGCGTCGCGTGGGTGGTGGTGATGGTGGGGTTGCGCAGGAGGCGCGTTCTGCTAAAGGGTGTTACAGGAACGACGGGCGATCAGCAGGATGACTCAGCTATCCGCGGGGATCGATCCTCTTCAGCAACTCCGCCCGATGCCCGAGCGCAACCTCGATCGGCTCATTGTCGCAACCGATCAGGCTACGTGGCTTACGATCCAGCGGACAGGCCGCGAACTTCGAGCGGCCAAGTTCTGCCGCAAGCCTAAGTTTGATATCTCGCAGTTCGTAAGGATCGCGCTCCAGCAGCCCGCGTTTAAACAATGCAACCGCCTCGGCCGATATGTGCACTGAACGGCGGTGCTTATCTCGTTTCAAACGTACGGGCATTAGATCGGCTCTCCGAACTCATTGAGAGCCCAAATCCTATAGAGTGTGCCATTCGGGTGCCTAGCAGCGAAGTCGGCTAAGAAGGCTTTGCCAAACCGTTGCCAGGCAGCGCGAGCCTCCTCGCGGTCTGGTCGGTCGTCCTTGTCCAGGGTAATTCCCGCGTATCGCAAATCAGAAAAGACGTCGTATCCGGTCTCGAATACCTCTTCCCAATCCTCGGGACTGGCAACCGCACGATGCTTGTTCTTCTTGGGGCGCGGCGGCATCAGCGGCGTGACCCGTAAGTTACATCCCGCGGCATGCGTGGCCCGTCCGCCGACTGCACGTCCAGCCCTAGTTCGCGGCACAGAATTCTAAACCTGTTCTGCGCCTTGTGCTCAATATCGCACCATGGCGAGGATTTTTGGCAGCCGAAGCGATCGAGCACTACGTGGCCGTTCTCCGCCAGAGCCGCGCGTGCCTTTTCGGCCTCGTCAAGCGACTCGCAAGCCAACCGCAGGAGATGGCGATGGTGCTCGTCCAGATCATATCCATCATGAACTTGCCGCCACCAAGCTTTGGCGGCGCGCGACAGGTGAGCCGGCGGCTTAGGTGTGGTCACAAGGTGTCATCCAAATTATTCTAAACTCTGGGGCAGCGCTCACACGCGTTCTTGGGGGCCGCCGGTCGCTAGGGGAGAAGGTGTGTGACTTTTTTACCACCCCCTACCCCAGCGGGTCCGGCGTCGGCTCCGGCCGCCGAACCTCGTTCACGATGTCAACGTATTCGATCGGACCGCTCACGATCACGATGAAGCGCAAGTCGTCAGGCTCGCCCGTGACGCCGACGACACGGCAAGGTTGCCATTCCAGGCCGCACAGGAATTCAGCGACGTATTTTTCAACTGGGATCATTGTTTCCACGTGTTGGAGAGAACGCCCTGGCGCGCGGTTTCCTGCGGGGGCTCGCCAGGGCGGCGCTCGTGATCGTTGCGGTTAATGCTGAGCCGGCGGCCCGCAACGATCTTTCCGATTGAGCGAACCGCTAGGATTTGCCGCCGGCTGTTGGTTACTCGCTGGTAGCGTACAGATCGCTAGTGATGAAGGCGTCGGGCCTAAAGACCGCAAGTGCGAGGCGAGACTCGATCCGCACCGAAACGAGGTTCTGCTCAAAGTCTTTGTCATTTTCAGTTGAGATCATAACTTCGACATCCATTCGGTCGAAGATCGTTGCGCCATCCTGGAAAGCGCCGGCCAGGAATTCGCCCTGTGCCATCGCGTTGGTCGCAACAATATTCACACCCCAAAGCCGCGGATCGGTCAGACCGAACGGTGACTGGCCGGAGATATAGCGGCCCTCCTCGTCCTTCACGCCCGTGATGCGCCGCCAATCGCGCTTGTTCAGCACGACGCCATTGACCGGAATTTCCGAGTCCTCTGCTTGACTGATGGCCTCCAGAATGCGGTCGATCGGCGTCTCATGATCGATGGTGAACTGAGGAGAGAACGCCGTCGCCTGCGGGACAATGCCATTCAGATTCTGGCCTGTGCCATTTCCGGTAAGGAGCTGCTGCTCTTCCTTGAACTGCAGGCCGTATACACCACGGCGATTGATGTAGCCGGCCAGCGCCGGGGCGTCATCGAGGATCTGGCGTGAGCACTTGAACATGTGAGCAATCGTGCGAACAGGCGTCGACTGCAATTCAAACGTGAGGTTCGAGTAAGGCTTCCCCTGCCCCTCAGTCACCGGCCTCGCCTGATTGTCGAAGGCGGTCTCCCGCGGCCACTCGATCGTGTTCGAGGTAGTTCGAGTCTTGTTAAGAAGGTCTCGAACGCGAAGCTCTCGCTGATACGGCGTGACAATCTCGCTGACGCGATGCGCTGGCACAAGGCTGGTTCCGTTAGATGTGTTGGCGCCCACGGTGGCCGGCGCGCTGGTGATCGCCGCAGCCTCATCGCCGACGAACTTCACCGTGGCGCGACCGCGGAAATCGGAGGAAAGCCGCTTCACTTTATCGGAAGCAATGACCATTTCGCCGAGCGACGGGGCGCTGCGCGATGAGTAATTATCGTTCGCAGGCTCGCGCGCCGCGCGCCGTTCCAGTTCACCAACTCGGGTTTCGATGCTGGAACGCATGTCAGCGATCGATTCAGCAACTTCATTCACTCGCGAAAGTAGTTCACTCATATATATTTTAGCTCCATAGAATGCCGCGTCTGCGGCGCTGGAAACGCCGGTCGGCGCGGGTTAAGCCACCGCCCGCGAAAGTGCGGCCAGTGCATTGTCTAGTTCGGCGTCACCGTCATCGTCGAATTCATACAGGTCCGTAATCTTGGTGGGCTCGGTAGCCCAAGCGCACGTGTTGCGCGCCCACATCGGGACTGACCAGCCGCGGGCTTCGTAGTCGTCACGAACCGTTACGGCTTTCCGTACCTGCTCATATCGCGCGAGCAGGCATTCATCGCGCAGCCGCTTGCGGGCATCCGCAACCGCTGCCGCAAATTCGTGCGTATCGCCGGCCTTCATCTTCCAAAGATCATCTGGATGCCGACGCGCTTCCTCGCGCACTTCCCGCTCGGCAGCGTCGATCATCGCTTGGTGGTCAACAAATTTGGTCATGTGGATTCCCTTATTCAATTCAAAGCCGCGGCCAATCGACCAACGGCAACGGATTCATCGGCCTCGCGCGGCGACAAACCACGCATTTCCAAAATCGTCGCGGCGAGATCATCACCACGGATTACGATCTGCTTCGCTGCGCCACCCGCGTGATCCGCGCCAAAGCGGAAATGCGTTCCAGCCGTGGCGACAGAGACTCCGGCCGGTTGAAGCTGCACGATTACAGATTGCAGGCCGGATACTGACGCGCGGCCCGCAATCATGGCCTCCAGCATATCCGCGAGCACCAGGCCGTCCGACGTCTGGAGCGCAGCAAACTCCCGCGCCGACTGGCCAGCGACGCCGATTCCTTTGTCACAGGTCGCAACCAGGATGAGGTGGGCGATATCCAAACTGGACAACGACGGGACATCCCTGCCCCGCGCTTTTGGCAAAATGCCAGCGTCACTGGCTGCCACAAGCAACGCATTTACGCGGCCAAGATTCAGCCCGAGCCGTCGCGCAATGATGCGCGCAGCGTCGCTCTTATTCATCGCGTCACCATTTGTTCGTGGAAACAATTATTTGACGCGCAAAATCCGATGCAGTTACATCCGCCGTCATCGGGAAGGGGACGCCGGGATTGAACCCGCGTAAAGTTTGCACGTCACGTCGGACACCAGCCACGCTGTGGCCTTCATAATAATACGGCCCGGTACCCTGGACGAGGGACGCCATGTGCGGCTATTTCCGTACACGGTGAACACCCTGTCCGACGTTCAATCCGTACACGGTGAACGGATTGAAAAGAGTAAGCGGGCGGATGGTCGGTTTACGCCGCGAACTTCTCCACGTCGGCCAATGCCTGCAGCGCGGCATCCTGTGCAGCAACCGCCTTGCGCTCCGCTTGTTTAGTCTCACCAAAACCCAACTCGCTGGCAATCTCGCGCACAGTCCAGCCCGCAATCGACAGGTCCAACACCCTCGCATGTTCTCCGAGCGTCGCTTCGATGCGCGGCGCATCGATTGTTTCGATCGTCTGCCGCTCAACGAGATCGTGCCCACCATCCACGCCGCTCTTCATCGCGCGCGGATTCGAGTGAACGCGGTAGGCCATAAACTCGGCGCCTTTCGCAATCGCTGTAGTGTACCGCGGAATCCGACATGCTGGATAGAGTCCGGAATTGAGCCACGCATCATCAAACGTATGACGGCCACCAACTCCCAAACGGTCGATGTGGCGGCGCCTGTTGTCGTTGGCCACGCCCATTGCCTGCCCCCAGTGTGCCGCGCGCAGTCTTCGGTAGTCCTCGCCATCACTGGGCACGGTGCTGCGCTGACAACGCTCCGGGAAAACCCCGCTCCCGCGAATGGCCAGATGCCGCGCATTATCGTCCTGACGCTCTTGGTCTGATTTGCGGCGCCTGCCTTTTGGTTGGCGGAACAGTTCCGCGGCGTCATGCCAGCGCTCATCGGCGCCCCGCCACTCGGTAATAACACCGTTGGCGTCGAACCGCAGGCGGGCGCGCATTGGCGCATCAAGCTCCGCGGCGGTTATGGGGCCGTAATCATCGCGAGCGCTGATAGCGTCCTGCGCTGCGAGTCGCACCATTTCGTCAGGCGACGGCCTGATCTCGGTTACGCGATCGGCAAGTGGCTTGCTGGCCTCGGGCATGCCGCCCTCCGCGCTCAGCCAAGACGGCACAGTTACGACGGTTCCGTAACTGATAAGGCGCCTTAGATCTTCTCCCCTACTGGCACGAGCGAGACGGATTGCGAGCGGAAGCGCCGCAGTGGTTTTTCGCGGGCGGTTGTCGTTGGCGTGCATGATGTATCCTGACGTGACGTGGATGTTCAGCTCATTCGGGCTCGTTTGCCGGCCGTCTTTGCGGCCTTATCTGAATGCCTTTTTTGTTATGGTTTTGCGTTGTTCTTTGGGGCCGCCGGTATCTAGCGAAAAGCTGCAAGAGAGTGGAGGCACCCCAGGGCGGTGCAAGAGTCTCCCGCTGCTGTACGGTGACCGGCGTGATCAGAAAGATTTCCGCACGGCCATAATGAAAAACAAAACACGTTTTGCCTCCGGTTTTGCACACGCGGAAGTTCTCCTGGGGCCGCCGGTCACTAGGACGAAATTTTATGACTTTTGGGATACCCCCGCCGTGCCGCCCGTATTTTCAAGCGGCACGGTGTATAGCGCGTTGCTTTTGTTCTGGTTTTTCGGCTCGTGCGCTCTTTGTGCGCTCCTAGGAAAAGGAGTAGCACGGCACGATCCATCATCCTGCCATTGTGTTGGGGTGTGCAGAGCACACACCCAACACAGAGATTTGGTTTTAACTCAGCGCGCGTGCCAACCGGCACGACCGACAAGCAGTTGCTAACAATATGATATTCGTCATGTCGTGCCGCTTTATGTGCAGCACGCGGGGCGGCACGGCTCGCGGCACACCTACTCATCTCGCCCCCCCAACGAGGTTGGCGGCCAGCCTCGCCCCTGCTTCGGCTGCGTGCTTGTCTGCGCGCGCTTCGACGGCAGTTTCATGACCACGCTTAGTTAGCTTCCAACCTTTGCGACCTAACTCAATCAGCTTCCGGGTGCGAAGCCTATCGATCGCGCGTCGTGCGCGGCTCTTATTGGGATCACCACCCGAGACGTACCAGGATAGAGATTCAGCGATTTCATTTGTTGAAGCGCCGTTGCCGCGTTCTATCGCAAGCAAGACGTCGTCATCGTCGTTGCGCGCCTTGTCGGCCCGCCTGACGACGTCACCAGTTCCGGCGCAATTCACGTCGCGGAAAGTCCGGAGGGTTTCGTAGTCCGCCTCCGAACGCGCGACCGAGGCTCCTATAGATTCAAGATTTACTGGCGTGATCATTATTGCGATGGCCCGTCAAAGAGAGTTCGGAAATGGTTGCTTCGGCGATCTGCGCGACGATCTCGCGCGAGAAGGCGCAGGTCCGGCCACGGTCGGAATTCTGACCGAAGGCGCGATAGGTACCGTCGTCTGCGCGCGACACACGAATGCCGAAGAGCTTGGCACCGTCGACCAATTCAATGTCGACGTGAGCAAGCGTCGACGACCCCGGCGGGGCCGGGCGGATTGATAGGATTTTCAAGGGTGATTCCCCATTTGGGGCTGCGCCTTTGGCGCGGTGCACTCGGCAAAAGGGCCGATCGTGCTTTAGTGCGGGCCTGTGGGTTGGCTATCGTTTACCCATCAGACGCTGCGTAGCTTCTTGTATGGCAAACAAGTCGCGCTCGTTTAGGCCGTTTATAACGGCGCTATATTCGTCGACGCTGTCGCATGAAATTCCTATGAATATAGGGCTAGGGAAATAGCGGTGCGGCTCCGCGCGCCCGCCCGTGCCCAAGGCGACAATGAAGCCGTCCTTCACCAAGCCGTGCAAGGCTCGCCGCATTGAACGCGCTGGCGATTGCCTCAGTCTAGCGTCAGGAGGCCCTCCAGCCTCATCGAGAGCAGCCCGCCCAATTTCCTCAAACGTAATCGGTTTTCCGTGACGTTTGACGGTGGCGAGTAGCCAACGCTGCCACATTCCGAATCCTCTAGACATCCCAAACTCGAAGTTAAGTGTTCACTGTGAACATTTGGAGTGGACCCAACTCCCGAGTTAAGTGTTCACTGTGAACGCTCACGCCGCCACCTCCCTATTGCGCGCGTTATCGTTGGCGACGGTGCATGACTTCAACCACCGGTCCAGTTCGGCTGTGTCATAAACGATGGTGCGGCCGAGACGTATATACGCGGGACCGCAAGTCCCGTAGCACCGGGCCTTGTCGAGAAAGGATTTGCTAATGCCCAGATATTCGGCGGCCTGTTGGACTCTGACGTTCATTGCTATTGCCTCCATTGTTGCCGCGACTGTCGCGGTGATGGATGCAATTTGCTGATTTCGATGACCCGATAAAATTCCCTTATTCTCGGGACACTTTTTGCGCGGCTGCCGCCAGAGCCTTTTCAGCTATCAATTCGTACTTGCGCCGCCGAAGCACATCGGGAGGCGATGGCGGTTCTGACATTATGTTCTGAACCCGGCTCAAGGATAGACCGACTCTCGTAGCCACTATCTTGGCTGCTGCGCGCTGGCTCTTTGCACCCTTACGCAATTCGGCCTTTACGGCAGAGCGAATGGTGAACCCCGTCCAACCCGCAGGGCGTCCGCCCATGCTATCGCGATCGGCGGGGGTCTCGATCTGAAAGGCTGGCTCATGTTGAAGCACCAGCGCCAAAGCTAACCCGCGCCAACCATCCAAGGTCGGCTCCATCCCGTTGTGAGAGGCAAGTAGGGCTTCAAGACGTTCCTGTAATTCCATCTCCAGCGAGTCCGGGGTGGTGGAGTCATCAATACGGAGAGGCTGTCGCCCCAGCGTCTCACCTATGGGATCGAATCCGTCGTCATCGGTCGGTGCCATTACTTCGCCCCCACGATGGCAGGAGCGATCTTTTCGCCGATGGCCTCAACGGCGCGGCGGCGAACCTCGTCGGCCGCATGAGCATAACGCTTCGTGGTCGCGGCGTTGCTGTGCCCCAGAAGAGCACCAATCACGGGCAGACCCATCTGCTCGCCGACGCCAGCCGTGCCGAATGCATGTCTCAGATCATGGATTCTGACACCGCTCACACCGGCACGCTTGAGGATGGATGTCCAAGGCCGCTTCAGGTCCGCACGCGGCTTCTCGTGTTTGGTCCCGGCCGACTCGCCTGCGAACACATAGGCACCGAGGCGCGTCAGGCCATTGATAATGTCGACGCCCGCGCTCGGCAGGTATATGACTTTCTTCCCGGTCTTGGAATCCGGCAGGCGCAGCACGCCACGCTCAAAGTCTACTTCTGTCCACTGCAGATTGAGTATCTCCCGCAAGCGCGCGCCGGTCAGCATGATGACGCGGATCGCAGCGGTCGCGTAAGGGGACATGACCACCCGCTGACCCTTTGGGGCGTGCTTGGCGTCACCGGCATCCACCGGTAGGCCGACCGTCTCGGCCTCGATCATCGCTTTGCCGATGGCGAGCAATTCTGCTGCGGTCAGCGGCCGATCGCGTTCACGCTCCTCATGACGATCGATGCCGGATGCCGGATTGATGCTCTTGGGCACATAAGTCAGGCCCCTTGGTTTAGGTGGTCCGTGCTTGCCGCCCCATGCGTAAGCGGCCTTGAGAACGGCCACAGCGCGGTTCGCGGCATACTTCCCGCGGGTCTCGCTAACCTTGCCGTGCATCCGCTGCACGTCGCTCAGGGTCACCGCAGCGGCCTTGCTGGTGCCGATGTGCGGGATGATGTTGACCTTGGCTATTCCCTCGTATCCGTCAGCCGTGGACGCCTTCCGATGGATGCGAGTGCGCGCGATGTACAGTTTCATCAGCTCGGCGACCGTCACGCCAGCCCGCTCGTCGGCGCGGGATTTCGCCAAGTCAGTTCCGAGGGTGGCGTTGGCAATGGCGCGCCTGGCGGCTTCTCGGGCCTCACCGGCCTTCAAGGTGCCGACGCGGCCAAGCTTCAATCGCTTCTTCGAACCGCCCGCCACAGGTCGGAATTCGGCGAAATAGGTGCCTGTCCCGGTCGTAGTCCGATAGAGGCCGAAGCCGGCGAGATCGTCGTCGAAATAGTAAGTTGTGCGGTTCGGCATCGCCGATTTCATCAGGACGTCGACCGCCGGTCCCGTGATCTTGATTTTTGCCATGCCCCACCGATTTATAGCCACTATATAGCCAGCATATTGGTGACATGGCTTAAAAAATCAAGTGGTCATTGGTTGGATAATGTTGTATTTTTCGGCGTTTATTAAGTTCTATCCAGCGGCAGGAATGGCTATAAAACAGGCCAATTAAAACTTTTAATCATGGGGTCGAGGGTTCGAGTCCCTCCGCGCTCACCATGAAAATCAAGGGTTTTGCCGATTATCGCTCTGACGCATGGTTCCGACGTTGTCGGAAACGGAAAGGCTCCAGATGACGCTGCGGCGCACCGAGCCTTTCATCGGAACCCCTTCCCTCCCGCGCAGTTATCAGACCGGTCGAGTAATGCGAGACCCTGCCACATGACAGGATTCCTGAGCCAGGTTCTGGTCCCGTTCGCGGTGGCTTCCGTCGCGGCCGTGCTTATTCTGGGCCTCGTAAACATGATGCGCGGCGGCAATCCGTGGCGCTCGCAATACCTGATGCAAACGCGGATTGCCCTACAGTTCGTTGCGATCGTCATCGTCATGCTGGCCATCTGGTCGATGACGGGACAGCCGTAAGATCGCACACCTTCTCAGGAACCATTTGGCTCTCCGCGCATTGACCGTCCCGGACGGCCCTTGGCCGGGTACCGTCCAGCTTCACTCGATCTGGCCCGCCTCCCTCGCGTTGGCGGGCCTTTTGTCATCATCATTCATAGGAATGCTCAACGGATCGACGAAAACCGCTCAATCGGCGGCCGGGGCCGCCTAATTCAGGCTGGAGATAAACGCCTGGATCGCCTTCTCGACGTCTTGCGATACTTCGGCATTGTACGGTCCCTTGATCTGAATGAGCTTGTAAGGCGAGCGTTTGCGGGCGGGCAATTGAAGAAATTCGCCTGACGCAAGCAGGAAGCCCGACTTGCTGATCTCGAACGTCGCGACCCGCTGGCCGTCTCTGCGCATCGAGAAAATTCGGCTGAAGCCGCGTATGACATTTCCCGCGTAGCTCGCAACGCAATGATGCATGTCCGCGCCCTCGGCGTGAAGCGCCGCGCCGGACTGGAGCGCGACAATTTCGTACCCATCGATGATTTTCCTGCGCGGCAGGTCTCCATAGTCGATGACATCGTTCCACCCGATCTTGTGAGTCAGAAGGTACGCCTTCTCGCTGCTGGCTCGGGCGAGCTCATCGTGCCACGCGAGCGCCGCTCGGTAAGCGCGTTCATAACTCCAGCGCCGATTGAACCGACCGGTATGAAATGCCGCATAATCCGCAACAGCGGACGCCTGATCCAAGGCGCCGCCAGCCGCGCTCGCCGCATGATCGCCCATCGCGCGCACCGCCCAATCAAAAAGGGCTTTGGCGCTCTGCTCACGGCGACACATTGTCTCCGACCATTCGCCGAGCGCTCGCAACCAGTTGTGCTGCTTGCGGATCGCGGTCGGAATCGCCTGAGCCAATGGCGAGGGCGGAATATCGCACAAATTCTGAATGACCTGATATTCGGTGGGACCGGCACGAAACGCTTGCCCCTTGAGCGCGCGTAAGGGACGGATAAGTCCATAATATCTCAAGAGATCGCGCAATTTCGGGCGATCGTGAATGATCGCCTGCCAATCCTGCTGGATAAAGTCTCGCTCGCTTGGGCGAAAACACTCCATACCCTGCGCCGCCGCAACCACAAGGACCGGAGCCTGCCTCAGATAATCGATCGCGAAAGGCTCGGCCACCACCATGGTCACAGCCGCTATGGCCAATGGCCGGACCGCGAACATGTTCTCGGCTTCGCATGCACAGGTCTGAACCCAGGATTCATCCCGCAGCAGTCCCTTTGCCGCAAATTCGGGAGCCAGCCATTGCAGCAGGCTCTTCTGTGCATTGTCCTTCATGCGAGCCCTTGAGCATTGCGACCAGAAGCCTCCTCACCTTCAACGTTAAGGCTCCCGACCGGATCAAATATATCCTTTCTTTCGAAGCAATACGGTGAGAAACCTCCAGAAGTGCCCAACGATCGAATGCCATACATCGCTATAGCCGGCCTCGATACGGCGCGCGATTCGTATCGGCTTCCCCGGACCGTAACATGGCAGGTTCGGGAACATGGTCGGGAAATTCCTCCATCTAAGAGGCACGACCGATGCGCAGCACGTAATATACTGAATTAATTGGTGATCTTTAAATATCGACCGAGATGCTATGGGTGCGCAAACTGACTCGGGCTCAGGCCGTCGGCCGTGATCTCGCCCGCCGCTAATTTTGGACACAATCTACCAGAATAACGCGGTAAATACGAAAATCGAGGAATTCGGTCATGCGCCGCGCTCGCGTTCATGCTGTTCTTTATTCATGTGCCCTGACTATGGGCTTGGCTTCCCCGGCGCTTGCCGGTACGGCTTATGACGGGCTTTGGAACGTTAAAATCGTCACCAAGACGGGTAGCTGCGACCCGGTGGCGCAATATCCTTTGACGGTTACAGACGGTAAGGTTTCGGCGGCAGGCGCTAACATTACCGGTAGCGTCGGAAGCCAAGGCTACGTGAAGGTATCGATCCGCGGCGCTTACGCCAACGGACAGCTCAACGGCAACGTCGGGTCGGGCAAATGGAACGGAGCGTCCGGAGGAATCCCTTGCAGCGGCCGCTGGGAAGCTTCGCGTCAGTAATAATGGGATGATACAAATGGGATTCGGGGGGACCATGTCACGAAGATTGTCCGCCGTGTGCGCGCTCGGCGCTACGGTGATGCTGTCGATGTCCGCCGCCCTGGCGGGAGCGGGGCCGTTTGAAGGCCTGGCAGGCGTCTGGACCGGACGCGGCACCATACAGCTCGAGGATGGCTCGACCGAAAAGATCAGATGCAAAGCCACTTACGCGGTGAGTGGCGATGCCAATGGCCTCAATCAGACGCTGCTGTGCGCCAGCGACAGTTACAAATTCGAGCTTAGAAGTCATGTACTCGCTCGCAACGGTGCCCTGTCGGGAGACTGGCACGAGACCAGCCGCAATGTTAGCGGAACCCTCGAAGGGCGCGCCGGCAACGGTCAGTTCAACGTCGACGTAAGCGCTCCCGCATTTACGGCGAAGCTTAAATTGAAGACGAACGGCAACCGGCAGGACGTGGTCATCAGCTCGGACGGGCAATTCAGGACAGCCAGTATCTCACTGTCCCGTTCCTGACTTTGAAGCGTGATCTTCGGCCTATAGCGTTTTCGGGCGGGTTCGCTTCGCGTAAAGAAAGCGCGTCAGATTAACAAGACAGAGTCCTTTACCGTTCCGTGAAGCGGTGAAGGACTCTGGTCAGATTCCCTCGAACAACGCGGTCGAGAGATATCGTTCTGAAAATGAGGGGACGACGGCAAGAATGGTTTTGCCGTCGCTTCCGGGCCTCCGGCCGATGGCAAGCGCCGCAGCAACGGCCGCACCGGACGAAATGCCCCCTGGAATGCCTTCGCTACGCGCCAAGGCACGGGCGGTTTCCAATGCCGTGACGCTATCGACTTTCACGATCTCGTCGATGACGGAACGATCCAGGATTTCGGGAACGAAACCCGCGCCTATCCCCTGGATCCTGTGCGGCGAATGCCGTCCGCCCGACAATACCGCGCTCTCTTCGGGTTCCACCGCAACGATGCGCAGCGACGGCTTGCGGGGCTTCAGGGCCTGACCGATTCCGGTGATGGTCCCACCGGTGCCGACGCCAGCCACGACCCAGTCAATGGTCCCGCCGGTGTCGTTCCATATTTCCTCGGCCGTGGTGTGACGGTGAATCTCCGGATTGGCGAGGTTCTTGAATTGTTGCGGCATCACGGCGTGCGGAGTCGTGCGCACCAGTTCCTCGGCCATCGCGATCGACCCTCTCATTCCCTCCGCCGCCGGCGTGAGAACGATCTCCGCTCCCAGAAAGGCCAGCATCTTGCAACGTTCCGTCGAAACCGACTCCGGCATCACCAGCTTCAGGCGGTAACCACGCGAGGCCGCAACGAAGGCCAATGCGATGCCGGTATTTCCCGAGGTCGGTTCAATCAGAACGGTGTCGGCATCGATCTTGCCGGCTTTCTCCATCGCCGTGATCATCGCGGCGCCGATGCGGTCCTTCACGCTCGCGGCCGGATTGAAGTATTCCAGTTTGGCCAGAATCGTCGCGTTCACGCCGTGCTGCCGCGGCAGCCTGCGCAGCCGGACGATCGGGGTGTCGCCGACCGTCTCGACGATGCTGTCGAACACGCGGCCACGGCCGGCACGGTGCGGTGCATCGGTCTTCGACTTCATATCCATGTCAGCGTCCTTGGGTAGCGGGTTGACCAATGCTCGTCCTCGGAACCAGCCAGCACGTCGAGGCCAAGCACCTCGCCGCTCATTGCGCCAAAAAAACCGATTCTCGCAGAACTGGAATTCGTAAAAGAAACGTATTTGTGTTGCGACATCGTCAAACGATGCGTGTACCGTGCCCGAAAGTCCAGACTGTTAATTTCAGAAGGAGGTCACGATGCCAGCGGCTGCTGAAATCCGGTCGACCGCCCTGCCGCATTCCGCGCCACGCGGAAGCGATCTGCCGACATGCCCGGTCTGCGCCGACTTGATGGTTGCTGCGGAAGCATCCGCATACTTGCCGGACAACGTCATCGGCCACTTGTGGAGTTGCGACACATGCGGTTACGGCTTCGTAACCAAGCATGTCATCCGGCGCATCGCCTGCAACTGATCCGATCTTTTCCGACGCCGTCAGGCATCAGGGCATGGCGATGTCGCCTCGCGCCCAGCCTTCGCGCGTCCGTTCGCGAAACTGCCGAAAGGCTCCTCCGGCGATCGCTTTGCGCATAGCCTGCATCAGGTCCTGATAGTATGCGATATTGATTCCGGAGAGCAGCATCGCGCCCAGCGTTTCGCCGGATCTCACCAGATGGTGCAGATAGGCGCGCGAATAGTTTCTCGATGCCGGCCACGAACTCTCCTCGTCCAGCGGACGCGGATCGTCGGCATGACGTGCGTTACGAAGATTGATCTGGCCAAAGCGGGTGAACGCCATGCCGTGGCGTCCGTTTCGCGTCGGCATGACGCAATCGAACATGTCGATGCCGCGCGCGACCGCTTCCACCAGATCGTCAGGCGTGCCGACGCCCATCAGATACCGCGGCCGATCCGCCGGCAACCACGGCGCGGTTTCCTCGATCATCGCGAGCATGACAGCTTGCGGTTCGCCGACCGCGAGGCCGCCGACGGCGTAACCGTGAAAGCCGATCCCGGTCAGCCCGCGCGCGCTCGTGCGCCGCAGCTCGGGGCTGTCCCCGCCTTGAACGATGCCGAACAGCATATTGGCGGCGGGAGCGCCCTCGAAGGCGCGCTTGCTGCGCTCGGCCCAGCGCAGCGAGAGCTGTATGGCGCGCTCGATGTCGTCCTGCTCCGCCGGCAACCGCACGCATTCGTCGAGCTGCATCGCGATGTCGGAGCCGAGCAGCCGCTGGACCTCGATCGCGCGTTCCGGCGTCAATTCGATCGCGGTGCCGTCGATATGAGATCGAAACGTCACGCCCTGCTCTTTCACCTTGCGCAACTGCGCCAGCGACATCACCTGGAAGCCGCCTGAATCGGTCAGCATGGGTCCGTTCCAGGCGGTAAATCTCTGCAAGCCGCCGAGTTTGTCGATGCGCTCGGCTCCGGGCCGCAGCATCAGGTGATAGGTGTTGCCGAGCACGATGTCGGTCCCGGCGTCGCGCACCTCTTGCCATTGCAGGCCCTTCATGGCGCCTTGCGTCCCGACCGGCATGAACGCCGGTGTTCGCACCGTTCCGTGGGCCGTGGTGAGAAGCCCGGTGCGGGCGTCGCCGTCGCGCCCGAGAATCTCGAAATGGTTGGCAAGGCTCATGGCAAGGCTCATGCGCCCGACCGCTCAGGAAACAGCAGGCAGGCGTCGCCGTAGGAATAGAACCGGTAGCCCGCCGCGATCGCATGCGCGTAGGCCCGTTTCATGGTTTCAAGACCGCTGAAGGCCGACACCAGCATGAACAGCGTCGAACGCGGCAGATGGAAGTTCGTCATCAGGATATCGACCGCGCGAAAGCGATAGCCGGGCGTGATGAAGATCGCGGTCTCGCCGGTGAAAGGCGCGATTTGACCGTCGTCGCCCGCCGCGCTTTCCAAAAGCCGCAACGATGTCGTTCCGACCGCGACGATCCGGCCGCCATTCGCGCGCGCCGTGTTCAGCGCGTCGGCGGTGTCCGTGGATATCGTACCCCATTCCGAATGCATCCTATGCCCGGCGGTGTCTTCGGCCTTGACGGGAAGAAACGTGCCGGCGCCGACATGCAGGGTGATCCGATGAAGGCCGACGCCGTGGTCGCGCAGCGCCGTTTCAATCACCGGCGTGAAATGCAGCCCCGCGGTCGGCGCCGCGACCGCGCCCTCATGAGCCGCGAACATGGTCTGATAGTCTGCCGCATCGCGATCGTCCGGCGTGCGCTTTGAGGCAATGTAGGGCGGCAGCGGCGTTGAGCCCAGATCGGCAATGGCCTGATCCAGCGTCGGCCCGTGAAAAGAAAAGGCGAACGTCACCTCGCCCTCCTCGCCTTTGCTTTCGACCTGCGCATCGAGATGCCCCAAGAAGCACACCCGCCCCTCGTTGCCGAAGCGGACGATGTCCCCCGCCATAAGTTTCTTCGCCGGCCTGACCAGCGCGTTCCACCGCGAACCGTCGAGACGCTTGATCAGCGTCGCGTCGATTTTCGGCTGGGCGTCGCGGCCGATGCGGCGGCCGCGCAGTTGAGCGGCGATGACGCGCGTATCATTCACCACGAGCTGGTCGCCCGGCCGCAGCCATTCCGGCAGATCGCTCACTCGTTGGTCGCGCAACCCGGCACCAGGCTGCACCACGAGCATCCGCGCGGAATCGCGCGGGCTCGCCGGGCGTAGCGCAATGCTCTCGGCCGGCAATTCAAAATCAAAGAGATCGGTTCGCATGGAAATATCAAGCTGACGACTGTCACTCGTCACTGAACTTGCGGGCCCGAAACGTCAATGGCCGGAACACATCCGGCCATCGCGCGTCGGTCTGAAGAGTTGGAACGGCGTCTCAGGCCGCGTCGGCGGCTATCCTGGCCTTGATGATCTTGTCGGGATTCTGCACCGGCTCGCCGCGCTTGATCTTGTCGACATTTTCCATGCCTTCGGTCACCTTGCCCCAGACGGTATACTGGCCGTCCAGGAAGGAGGCGTCGTCGAAGCAGATGAAGAACTGACTGTCGCCCGAATCCGGGCTTTGCGCCCGCGCCATGGACGCGGTGCCGCGTACATGCGGCTCCCTGTTGAATTCGGCCTTCAGTTTCTGGCCCGAGCCGCCCATCCCGGTTCCTTGCGGACATCCGGTCTGCGCCATGAAGCCGTCGATGACGCGATGGAAGACGATGCCGTCATAGAACCCCTCACGCACCAGCTCCTTGATCCGCGCAACGTGGCCGGGAGCGAGATCGGGACGCATTTCGATCGTCACGGGTCCCTGCGTGGTTTCAAGGATCAAAGTGTTGTCGTTGTCAGCCATGCTCTTTTCTCTTTCGGTTTGGGAGGGGATCGTCGGTCGTCAAATCGAATGGTCAGGGGGCGACCCGCAATCGCTCCGCCCATGCCCGAGGTAAATGGCATCGGTGCGCAGCGCTGCAATGCTTCCATCACGGCCGTCCGGTAGATGATGCGTTCCTCGTCCGTTGCGCCGCGCGTCTCGTAGGTGATCCGGGGCCGCCCCAGCAGGCTTCCGTCACGCTTGAAAGCGAACCTGACGGTTATCTCCATGCCGGGATTCCCCGGAGGTAAAGCCGGGGAGCGCCAGCATTGCCTGAGCCGAGCCGACATGACCTCCAGGGTCGAAACGCCGCCGTCCTGCGCCCGCGCACCCACCGCCGCGAGGCCCGCGATGCAGATCGCAACCAGTGCGCCGGTCCGTGACGCGTGTTTACTTGATGTCGGAAGCAACCTGAACCTTCAGCATCTTGTCGGGATCTGTGACGGTGCCGCTTCGCGACTCAGCGGGCGCCTTCTTCAACTTGTCCACCACATCCATGCCCGAGACGACCTCGCCCACCACGGTATATTTGCCGTTGAGGAAGGAGGCGTCGGCGAAGGCGATGAAAAACTGCGAGTTCGCCGAGTCCGGGCTTCCCGCGCGCGCCATTCCGACCACGCCGCGCGTGAACGGCACATTTGAAAACTCCGCCTTCAGGTTCGGATACGACGAACCGCCGGTGCCGTTGAAATTCTTGCCGTCGCCCGTCTGCGCCATGAAGCCGTCCATGACCCGATGGAACGGCACGTTGTTGTAGAAACCGTCACGGGCGAGCTGCTTGATGCGCTCGGCATGTTTGGGCGCGATGTCGGTGCGCAGCTTGATGACGATCTGCCCCTTGGTGGTGTCGATCACGATCGCATTCTGCTTGTCGAGACCGGCCGGCAATGGCTGTGCGAGAGCGGGGACCGCGAATATCAGCGCGGCGACGAGGCCAAGGATTCTAATCATGACAACTCCGGATGAGAGGAAGACCGGTTCATTCAACCGGCGAATTTGGTCTTGAGCTTCAATGCGACCAGATGCGGAACGAAAGCCGACACATCGCCGCCCATCGTTGCGATCTGGCGCACCAGTGTGGCGGTGATCGGGCGGACGCCGGGCGAAGTCGGAACGAACACCGTATGCACGTCGGGGGCCATAGCCTCGTTCATGCCAGCGATCTGCATTTCATAGTCGAGATCGGTGCCGTCGCGCAGGCCCCGAACCAGAATCGTGGCGCCGGCTCTATGCGCGGCCGCGACTGTCAGGTCGTCATACGTCACGCAATCGAAAGCGCAGCCGGCTTCGATCGCAACCGGTTCGAACACCGAGCGCGCCATCGCGAGGCGCTCATCCGCCGAAAACAGAGGCGTCTTGCCGGGGTGAACGCCGACAGCCACGATCAGCCGGTCACACAGGACGACGGCATGTCGGACGACATCGAGATGACCGTTGGTGACGGGGTCGAACGATCCCGGATAGAGCGCAATGCGTGGCATCACCCCCCTCTAGCGCGCCAGTTCAGGGGCCGCAAGCGGAGCGGGTTCCACAATAATCGAGCCAGCCGCCGATAATTATTTCCCGCCACCGATCGAACCGCTTCGGGGGTCTGTGCGTCTTATTTGCAGGGCTGCGAGATCACTGAAATCATTATTGATTTCAGGATTCCGTTTCGTTTGGACGGCCGGGTGAAACAATTCTCCGCATGATGAAACCGCTTTGTACCGCTGACGAAGACATCGCGAAACCAGGGCAGACTATCAATCGGCTCAACAAAGCGGGCCGCCAAAATCAAACGGACAGGCCCGGATCACAGGGGACCGTCATGATCAGAGCTCTTTCCGCAGTCGCGGTCGCGGCGTTCATTGCAGCCGCCCTCACCGTTCTCCCGGGTTTTGCCCCGCAGGTTTCCGCCAGCACGCCCGTTCCGCTCGCCAAGGCCGACCGGCTCGACATCCGCCCCGCGGGCGCGGTCTGCTCGCGGCAAGCCTGGCCGAATTTCGACACCTCCTGCCTTCGCGCCGCCGGTTCCAAAACGGTGGTTCGTGAAGCCCGGTTGATCATCGCAGGGCGTCATTGATCCGGACCCAATTCGCTGTCTTGATCCTTCAAGGAAAGGCCGTCCGCATCATACGGGCGGCTTTTGCTTTTTTCGGCGCAAAGTCCTATCCGCCATTGCCGTTCTCGCCGTCCTCACGGATATGTTCGACCGAGACCACGTGCTCGCCGTCGGCCGTATTGAACACGCGTACGCCCTTGGAGGCGCGGCTGGTGATGCGGATGCCTTCCACCGGCACCCGGATCAACTGCCCGCCGTCGCTCACCAGCATGATCTGGTCCGACATCTCGACCGGGAATCCAGCCACGAGATGTCCGATCTCGCCAAGCTTGGTCGGATCGGTCGCGCGGATACCCTTGCCGCCGCGTCCGGAAACCCTGAATTCGAACGATGACGACCGTTTGCCATAGCCGTACGTCGTGACGGTGAGCACGAACTGCTCGGCGGCGCCCATCTCCACATAACGTCCTTCGGGCAGCGAGAGATCGGTATGCGCGGCCTCGTCGGCCTCGGGCGTCGCCTCCTCCGGCTCGATATCCTCGCCGGTCGCCGCGCGGCGGATCGCGCCGGACTGCTTGAGGTACGCGGCGCGTTCGGCCGGCGTGGCATCGAAGTGATGCAGGATCGACAGCGAGATAACCCGGTCGCCCTTGGCCAGCGCGATGCCGCGCACGCCCATCGATGTCCGGCCCGAGAACACGCGCACGTCGGTGACCGGAAACCGGATGCATTGACCGCCCGCGGCGGTCAGCAGCACGTCGTCGCGCTCGGTACAGATCTGCACGTCGACGATCGACTCGCCCTCACCGAGCTTCATCGCGATGATGCCGGAGCGCCGGACATCGACGAAATCGGAGAGCTTGTTGCGGCGGACCGTTCCGCTGGTGGTCGCGAACATCACGTCCAGGTCGGCCCAGGACGATTCATCCTCCGGCAGCGGCATGATGGTGGTGATGCGCTCGCCCTGATCGAGCGGCAGGATGTTGATCAGCGCCTTGCCGCGGGCATTGGGAGCCGCCATCGGCAGCCGCCAGACCTTTTCCTTGTAGACCTGTCCGCGCGACGAAAAGAACAGCACCGGCGTATGGGTCGACGCCACGAACAGCCGGCTGACGAAATCCTCATCCCTCGTCTGCATTCCGGAGCGGCCCTTGCCGCCGCGCTTCTGCGCGCGATACGCCGACAGCGGCACCCGCTTGACGTAGCCGGCGTGCGAGACGGTCACGACCATGTCCTCGCGCTGGATCAGGTCCTCGTCCTCGACCTCGCCTTCCTGTTCGACGATGACGGTCCTGCGCGGGGTGGCGAATTCGGCCTTCACCGCCCCAAGCTCGCTCTTGATGATCGCCTGTACGCGCGCGCGCGAACGAAGGATGTCCAGATAATCGGCGATCTCGACGGCGAGCTTGTCGAGTTCCTCGGAAATTTCCTCGCGGCCGAGCGCGGTCAGGCGCTGTAAACGCAAATCGAGAATGGCCTTCGCCTGCTCCATCGACAGCCGCGCCGTGCCGTCCGGCGCCACGCGGTGGCGCGGATCGTCGATCAGCGTGATCATCGCCGCCACGTCCTTCGCCGGC